>CAYVRC010000147.1:0-1444 GCA_964453205.1 uncultured Pirellulaceae bacterium
CCTCTGAGGTTGTTGTTTTCTAGGACGATGACGCTCGGCTCTGTTGTCAATATCGTGTCCCAGATCACTTCGCCAAAGTTTGGGATGTCAGGTCGTTTCAAATGAACTTCAATCTTTCGGCATGCGATACCGAACCGATTGATCAATTCGCCACTGCGGCAGTCGAGGTTCTTGAGCGTGCCGATCGCTGTACCTAGGTGAGAAAAGACGTCGATCCCATCAATCCACGCAAAGAATGATTGGTGGGTGAACGCCCAGGGGCGTTTGACGACTGAACTGGCATTGAGTCTCATTCGGCTATAGCGAATTCGGGCTGGTGGTGACGAAATGAACTCTCTGTTGAACTCAAAATTCATTCCATCGACCAATCCCTCCGCAACGACGAAAAGCGATTTGTCGTCAAGGTGGGGTTCCCCCGGGTTCTCGGTCCAATGTCCTGCGACATACGGCATGACACGTGTTCTTGCCGCGGGACCGTATTCGATTCGGATTGTTTTCTCGTCGACCGGTGTTCCGTCTCGATGCTCCAGAAGACGCCCTTCGAAGGCGGTATTCGCGTATCGTTTCCACGACGAGAGGCTTTTGCGGAGCAGTGTTTCGCTGTCCTCACAGTAGGCCGGCGACGCGGCCATCACGACGAAGGCAAAAACGGCTGGCACAAGGGTTGAGCGCTTGAGTGGTGGCACGAAATTCATGACGAAGGCATGCTTGCCAAAAGATGAAAGAGCACAGGTCACTTCGGAGCTCATGGTAGAGGTGATGGTGGGATGTTGCCGAAATCAGCGGGTTTGAAGTCGCTTTAAACGCCAATCGCCTATTCGCTCGCAATCACCGATGCTGATCTTTTCCTGATCCAAGGGGTGCGAATAGATGTTAGCTTTGTCTGGCAACCGAGCCTACATGCAAGCTAGGTGATGGCCGCAATCATCGTTGTCGGGCTGACCGCCAATTTGGACCCATGTTTGTCCACCCCCAGCGTGGATGCTGCACTTGATGACGGTTGCCGGGGGACAGCCAGACTGCCACGATCCGCTGCACGCCGTCGTCGTCGGCTTGAGTTCGCATTCCTCGTCTTCGGCTCCCGTTCCGCACCAACTCGCCTCGTCACCTACCTGTTCGGGAGTGCAGTCGTCACCCGCTTCAAATTCGTGGTAATCGCAGGAAGTTCCAATGACTTGGCACGCGTAGATGCCCCAACCGCCGGCACCGAGTGACTGGAGTTCCTGCTCTGCGCTCATTGGTGGTGGTTCGTGAAACAGAACGGACGGCAAGAGCATTGCCGCGAACATGGGCGTGATGAGAATGGCTCGAAACATTTTTCTTTCCCTGGAATCGTGGAATCAAGTTAAGGGGGCGAACTTCCCCTGTGATCATCTTTAACGGGGGGGCCGGCGGTCAATGTTGCCGATAGGCCAAGCCGGCCGCATTGCTTCGTTTAGGCAAG
>CAYVRC010000147.1:1544-15253 GCA_964453205.1 uncultured Pirellulaceae bacterium
GGGGTACACCCCACCGCAGAAAACGAACTGAATGAAACGCGGAGGTCGCCGTGACGCAGAGGACCGTGGAGTCCCTCCCTGACCCTCCGAGCTTCGCTTTCCGTTGACACAAAGCTGTGGGATTGATCTTGTCGCCAAACGTGTCGGCAAAGGATCATCGGGACCAGCTGAAACGTTGCTTGCCGCTTGCCACCGCCCACTGATTCCACCGTGACTCGGATCGATCGTTACATCTTGGTGCTGTTCCTGAGGACGGTGTTGATCACGTTCCTGTCGTTGTCCGGCGTGTTCATCGTGTTTCATGCGTTCCACAGCATGGACGAGTTGACCGCCCGAGCGGCGGCCGACGGGGGCTGGATGATCGCGATGACCCGTTCTTACGGGCCGCTGTTGTTGCTGTTGTTCGACTGGACCGGCGCGATCATCACGTTGATGGCGTTCCTGTTCACTGCCGGATGGCTCCGCCGGACGGGCGAACTGACCGCGACGCTGTCGGCCGGAATTTCGCACGGTCGTATCTTTCGGCCGATGATCATGGCGGCCGCCGCAATCATCCTGGTCCAGTTGGTCAATCGCGAATTCGTGCTGCCGAACTATCGCGACAGTCTGACCATGAAAACGAAAGACTTGAACGAAGACGCCGAACAGCCGATCACGTCACGCTACGATCGCGTCAACGGGATCTTGATCGAAGGCCGTTCGTTGGTCGCCACCAAGAACACGATCTTGGAACCCAGTTTTCTGCTGTATGGCGATTTCGCCGAATTCGGCGAGCTGTTGAGCGGAAAAAAGGCGGTGTGGTTGGACGCCAACGACCGCCATCTCGGCGGCTATCTGATCCACGACGTCGAGCGTCCGGCTGGCGTCGGGCGAATCCCTTCGGTCCGTTTCCAAGGACGACCGGTCCTGTTGACCGCAGCGGATCAGGATTGGCTGCGAGAGTCCGAATGTTTCGTCGCCACGCTGGTCGGCACGGATTTGTTGCAGTCCAATTCGACGGCGACCCGCCAAGCCTCGATCGCCGAATTGGCCCGACGGGTGTGCAACCCGGCGATCCATAGCAGCGATTCGACGCGAGTTTACCTGCACGAGCGAGTCGTTCGCGTTCCGCTGGACATGGCCCTGGTGCTGCTGGTGCTGCCGCTGGTCGTGAACCGAAAACAGAAGAATTTGTTCGTCTGCATCGGCGCGGCGATCGGGATCGTGATCTTTTTCTTCGCGCTCAAAACCGTGGCCGGCGGGATGGCCGGCAGCGGTTACTTGTTGTCCCCGGTGATGGCCGCGTGGATCCCGCTGTTGCTGATCGGCCCGGTCGCCTACGTGCGTTTTCGGCACGTGCAGATGGTCTGATGCTGACGCCGCCAGACATTTCGATCGTCATCCCGGCGATCAACGAACAAGACACCATTGCCGCGTGTGTCGCCTCAGCGATTCATGCCGGGGCAACGGAAATCATCGTGTCCGACGGGGGCAGTGACGACGAAACGGCTTTCCGAGCCTCCCAGGCCGGCGCGTCGCACGTGATCCGCTCGATCCCCGGACGCGGCATTCAGATGAACTGCGGTTCGACGTTCGCCAGCGGCGAGGTGGTGATGTTTCTGCACGCCGACAATCGACTGGCCCCCGCGACGCTGTCACAGGTTTGTGAACTGACCGGCGACTGGGTTTGGGGCGCCGCGGGGCAACGGATCGACGATCCCGGGTTCGGGTTTCGTCTACTCGAGTTCGGCAATGCCCAGCGTGTTCGTTGGCGAGCCATGCCTTTCGGCGACCAAGCCATTTTTGTCCGCCGTGACGTGTTCAAGCAGGTCGGGGGTTTCGACGAAGGGCCACTGATGGAAGACGTCGAACTGTCACGCAAGTTGCGGAAAATCGCCAAACCGCGTTTGATCGAGGGCCCGGTCACGGTGAACCCTCGACGCTGGAAAAAACACGGGCTGGTCAAGCAAACGTTACTGAACTGGAGAATCCAAATCGCACACAAACTCGGTGTCGCGCCGGAGACCTTGGTGACTTGGTATCGCTGAGCCACTGTTGCACTCCGATGGCCTGCCGCGTCAGGGAACCGGAACAATCTGCACCGCGTCGGCGATCACGTGGCCGTCGGTTCCCTGGTTTGTAATCGTGACGGTGACGGACAGATCGGCGTCAAAATCGAATCGCCCCAGGGATACCATCGCGGGTGCGATGGGGGGTTTTTCACGTTGATCGATCGTCTCGGTCACGCTTTGGTCTGACCATGTCACGGTGACAGGGACTCGGGTCGAGCGATTGCTGCTCGACGGAAACGATAAACGAATCTCGTAGCGTCCGGCCTTGGGAATCGTCACATCGAACGTCGCGCTCGACTTTCCGTCGCGTCGGTCTTTGTCGTGACGATAACCTTGATTCACGTATCCCGGCGTCGCGTTGCTGTCATACCATTGTCCGGTCAACCTCGCCTGACGGTCGTCGATGACGATGCCTTCGAGGGAATCGGGGTCAATCGATTTGGCCCGCTGACGAGAATTCTGCTGCGTGAACCGTTCCGCCGCGTCGTCGGGCGTTTGCAGAATCTGACCGGCGGCGATCAACTCGGTCTGCAAGTCGGCGTAAGCGACGTCTTGAACGGCGATGTCTTTTTCGATCGCCAGCGCCGCCGCGGTCGCCGCGGACTGACCCAGGATCATGAAGACGGGTTCCATGCGGATCGAACCGAACGCGATGTGGGAACTGGAAACACAAACGGGAACCAGCAAATTTTCGCATTGGGCTTTCTTCGGCAGCAACGACCGATAGGAGATCTGATAAGGCCCTTGGGTGGAAACCCCGATGTCGCCTTCGTTTTGGACGTGACCGTTCTCGTCGATGTAGCGCTGGACGTTGTGGGAATCCATCCCGTAGGACCCCATGCCGACGGACTCCGGTGTTTCGATCTTTTTAAGCAAATGCTTTTCGGTCATCACCAGTTCGCCGATCAGCCGTCGTGCTTCGCGGACATAGATTTGATGGGGCCAGTGCCCGTTGTCGGTGAATTCGTCTTTGGCCAAACCCCACCGCTGCATTCGTTCTCGGGTTTCTTCCGGGACACGCGGATCGGTGCAGATAAAGTACAGCCAGCCTTTCTGATACCGCTCGTGTTCGGCGATGATTTCGCCGCGTCGCTCGTAGCTGGCTTCCGGATAGTCATAGTTCATGCCGATGTTGTCGGTACTCATCGGACCGTGATTGTTGGTATCGGTTTTGCGGTTCGGGATCGGATCGAATTTTCTGAACGTGGCTTGCCAACCGGCTTGGTAGATTCGGCCCAGTAATTCGTAGTCGGCCGGGTCGTAGCCGTCGGGCTTGGCAAAGGGGACTCGGTTTTCCGGGTGGTCGGTCAGACACATGCGGAAACAGTAGGCTTGAATCTTGTCATCGGCGGCCCCGTAGGCTCCCGGCGGATCGGCGCTGACTTTGGCGATCACGCCACTCTCGGGATCGCCCGGTGTGACGTAGGGATCGATGGGGCCGTCGATCGCTCGGAAATGGTGCTGATGATGATAGACGCCGGTCTGCACGCCGTTCCAGGCTTCGCCGTAAGTGGCGGTCGATTCGCGGCCGACGTGGTAATCGACCCCGGCGGCGGCCATCAGGTCGCCTTCGTACGTCGCATCGATGAACACACGACCGGGATAGACGGTGCCGTCAAGCGTCTTGATCGAAACGATGCGACCGCCTTCCATCACCACCCCGCTGTCACGGTCCAGCCGACGGTCGCGGTCGACGCGGATTTCGTTCTCTCGGATCATCGCGTCGAAGATGTTCTCGGCGACGTGCGGCTCGAAGATCCACATGGTGCGACGTTCACCGTCGATCGCCGCGGTGCCTTGGCCGCGGTTGCCGTAGGCTTGACGATCTTGCCAACGCCAGGCGTCATCGGTTTGGTAGTGATCAAAGACGCGGCCGTAGAACTCGCGGGCCAAGCCTCCGATGACCGCTTTGTTGCCGGTGTCGGTCCATCCCAAGCCGCCGCTGGTCAGCCCGCCCAAATGAACGTCGGGGGAAACGACGATCACGGACAGGCCCATGCGTTTGGCCTGAACCGCAGCCGTCACGGCGGCCGAAGTCCCGCCATAGACCACGACGTCGTGAGACGCGGTCGGATCCTTTTGTGCGAATCCCGGCGACAGCCAAAAGGGCGCCGCGAACAACAAGAAAACGGACAGAAGGGGACGTCGCATTTGGCATCTCAAGCATCGGGGAAGGGCCGGCCGCGGCGGTCGCGGACCGGGACGACCATGATACCGCGATGAAACGGCCGATGCGTGACGAACAGGCGACGAGCGGCGTTCGGCTTTTTCAATGCGCGCGAGGATGGGCTTTTTCGTAAATCTGACGCAGTCCCGCCGCGCTGACGTGCGTGTAGATTTGGGTCGTCGCCAGGCTTTTGTGCCCCAGTAATTCCTGGACACTGCGAATGTCCGCGCCCCGGTCCAACAGGTGGGTCGCGAAACTGTGTCGCAGCGTGTGAGGACTGGTTCGGGTGTCGAGCGCCGCCACGGCGATGTGCTTTTCCAACAAGCGGCCCACGCTGCGGGTCGTCAGAATCTTGCCGAAGCGATTGACGAAGACGGGTGCCAGGCGACCGGCGGCATCGACCTTGGGATCGCGGACGCGCTTCGCGGCGTAGGCGTCGATCGCTTTGATGGCGAAGGAACCCAGGGGGCTGATTCGTTCCTTGCGGCCTTTGCCGCGGACGCGAACGATTTGTTCGTGCCGGTCCAAATCGCCGTCTCGGATGCCGACCAATTCACTCACCCGCAAACCCGCCGAATACATCGTTTCCAAGATCGCCCGATCACGCAGTCCGGCCGTTTCACCGGCCGGTGGCGCCAGGAGTAAACGGCCGACTTCGTCGCTGCTCAGGACGTGCGGCAGTTTTCGTTGGCGACGCGGATTCCGCAGCGGCTTGGCGGGATTGGTCTTGGCGATGCCTTCCCGCATGGCGAAGCGATAAAAGCTGCGCAGCGACGCCAGCTTTCGCGAAATCGTCGTCCGCGCGTAGCCGGCTTCCGTCAACGCCGCTTGGAATGCCCGCAACTGTTGCGGCGACAGATCGTCCGGTGACGGGACTCGGCCCTCGGCGGCTTCCAACCATTCCAACAAGCCGAACAGATCTTCGCGATACGACTTGATGGTCAGGTCCGACGCGTTGCGTTCGGTTGCCATGTAGCGAAGGAACTTGGGAATGGCTTTTCGCATTGATGTTCCTTCAGCGCGTCAGCAACCCGAACACCGATCGTTATCGAAAGTCTTCCGAGGACAGGCTGTCGAATTCCTCTTCGTGGAATCGATCCGCTTCCTCGGGAACGGCGTCACGAATCTTGCGGCTCAACATCGCGGCGTCGTACCACGAGAAATCGATCTCCGGATTCGCGGCGAACCGTGCCAGTTGCCGTAGAGTTTCGTCACGGTTGCGATCGTCGAACAAGAAAAGAAACTTCTCGTCACCTTTGACCAAAGCCAGGACATTGATTTCCGTATCCATCCGGTCCATCCGTTTCCGTACGCGTGATTGTGGTCAAAGTCAGGCGTTGGAAGCTTGTTGACTCGGAGTCTGTCCCGATCGGTGAGAGCCAAACCTCGCCACGCTGACGCTGATCAGTATCGGCTGAGCGGCCAACGGAGGATGAGATCGCTTTGGTCACTGCCGCCCCGAGACTCCAGCATTTCCGTCACGTGGAGGTGACAACAGAAACGTACGAAATCATCGCTACGTTGCAGATATCCTTGCCAACCGCTGCCCCGCGCGTCATCAGACGTCTCGACGTAGTCGGCAAGCCTTTCGGTAAAGTAAGAATCGTCACCACGGTAGAGTCGAGTTTGCGTCAACACCGGCTTGTGATTGGCCACGGCGACCGGACGAACCGGGGACGGCGCATCGGGAATCAAGTTGCTGGGGTCGGGAAAGTCCGGCGGGAGCGTGGGATCGCCGGCGCCCGACATCACGACCTCGCCGGGGACGAGTGGATCGGTGACGACATGATCGGCGACGACGACCTCGATGGGCATCGAATCCGGGTCGTCGGTGAGAGAGCGGTTCGGCAAGGTCGTCGGCGTTTGCGTGGCCAGCTGGCTGCGCGCCAATTCGAACTCGGCTTCGCGAACGACGCGGTGCGGGATGTCGTCCTCGGCCTCGGTTCCCCATGGCAAACCGTAGCCGGGTGGGATTTCATGAAAGCCTTCGTTGGCCGCGTACCAGTGAACGGTCATCGCCATCCGAGGCGGGTAATAGGCTTGATAGTCGGTGACCGATCCGACGACGATCGCTTCGACATTCATGAACCGCGCCAGATCTTGAAACTGGGCGCCGGTGGTCGGTTCGCCGAACTGCATCGCGTAGACGCGCCACTGGGCTTTAGTGACGCCGACGGGCAAGACTTCGAAACCCGGAACGGCTTGCAGTGCCGCGTAGTAAGCCGCCGCCACCTTTTCGGTGTCCAGCGTCGCCGATTCGCTCTGATTGAAGAACGGCAAGACCGCGACCCGCTTCAACTGGGGAAACGGATTGTGCAGTTCTTCGCGGTAACGCGTTTCGGGAAACAGGCTGCAACCGAGGATCAGCGGCGACAGCGCGATCAACACGATGCGAAGCGACTTCAGCGGGACGGTGAGTTTCACAGGATCGACTCGGGCGCGCAGTGGTGGCGCGTGTCCTCCGTCCCCCGTTGGGATTCATCGACCGAATGCGGCGTGGGACTTAAAGAAAAATCCGGCAGGGACGTGAAATCGATCCGCCAGATCACCCGACGCCGCGATTCCGCTAGCGCCCGACGCCGCGATTCCTCTAGCGAACGTACAGCGGCACGATGACCGTGGGCATGCGAAACGGGCTGGTCGCCATCGGACGCGCGTGCACCCGCGGACGCATCGGCTGTTGTCGGTGCCACGCGTCGCGTTCCATGCGAGCCATGCTGTGATTCATCCAGTACAACGCGCGGGCCTGACGAATCTCCGCCGCCGTTCCGGGCTTGTTCGAAGTCGGTTCCGCGTCGCGTCGTCGCAGTGACGGACTGATCCCGTCCGCCGTGACGACGTCCGTCGACGCGATCGAAGGTGCGTCTTGTTCGACCGCCCTCAGCCCGTCCGGGCTGCCGTAAAGCGGCAGTCGTTCGAACACGGGCGAATCGTTCGGCGTCGCTCCACGCTGTGCCGAAGCCGATTGGCCGGCGCAAAGAAATGCGATGCCTACCGCGACGGCGGTCAAGACGTTGGTCGTTTTCATGTCACCCGCTCACGCGTCGGAAAGCCCCGAGAATCAGAAAGAGGTGTCCGGTCTGTCCGAATCCATCCTCAACGCAGGTATCGGACGCACGAGCCTTGTGACGTTAGATCGAGGGGAAAAACAATGGCACGAAGCCCGCCCGAAAAGACCAGCTGCGGAAGAATCACGTCGACTTTGACGATTGCGGTGACTGAAGGCAATGTTCGGACCGGCGGGACACCCCGATCGAGCCTTTTTCCGAAACCGGGTCGCGACTAAGATATGACTCGGACGAGCCCATGCTGGTCCCTCTCCGAACACAACCGTTCTAACCTCCGAAAACTCTCCGAGTCCGAGAATCATGAATCACTTGCTTCGTTTGACTGCTGCCGCTGCCCTTTGCTGTTTTACGTTGGGCTGCACGCCGCCGGCGACCGACGATGTCGACGTTTCGATGGATACCATGGAAACCACCGAGGGCGAAACTTCCAACACGACGATGGGAATGGAAACGCCTGACAGCAACACCACGACCGTCGTCGAAGTCCCCGGCGGTGAAACCCCGTAAGCGGGTGAGGCTAGCCGACAACTTTTTCGATCGCGGCGTGAAGCTCGTCTTCGCCGCGGATCACGGTCCAGTCGATCAGCAGGGCGACCAACGGGATTCCGCCCAGTCGATCGGTTTGCAGTTTCACCAAGTCCTTGTGGGTGCAAACCACATAGTCGACGGGCCGGGCGAGTCCTTCGATCCAACTTTGCAATTCCCGCACGGTCGCCGGTTCGAAGCGATCGTGGTCGGGCAGTTTCCGCGAGCCCACGACCGTGCCGCCACAGCTTTCGATCGTTCGCCGAAAGGCTTCCGGATTGCCGATCGCGCAAACCATTGCAACAGGTGCGTTATTGAGCAACGACAGCGACATCGAATCCTCGGGGTGTCGCAGTAGACTTGCCGGACGATGGTCGCTGGTGATCAGCGGCACCTCGTCGCCGATCCGCGGATCGACTCGGCGAAGCTTCGCGATGATCGTTTCGAGAGCCACGTCATCGACCAGTCCGCAGCGACTGACGATGATCAAGTCGGCCCGGCGGATCGCTCGGACCGGCTCCCTCAGCAAGCCTCGCGGTAACAAATGCCCGAAGCCGAACGGACAAGTCGCATCGATCACGACGATGTCCAGGTCACGATGCAAGCGGCGGTGCTGAAAGCCGTCGTCCATCAAGACGACTTCCGTTTCCAATTCCTCGACCGCGATCCGCGCCGCCTCGACGCGATCCGGATCTTGAACGTGTGGCACGTCCCGCAGCCGCGCGAACAGCTCGGCGGCTTCATCATTTTGGCCTGATTCGCCGCGACCGTAACCGCGGCTGACCAGCGAGACACGGCGATCCATCGCCCGGATCCGCTTGGCGAGCGAACAGACGATCGGCGTTTTGCCGGTCCCGCCGGTCGTCAAGTTGCCGACGCTGATCACCGGCACGCCGGCACGGTGGATCTGTCGTCCGCCGTGATCGAACTGACGATTGCGAATCCGCACGCCGGCGCGGTAGGGCCAGCTGCCCAGCCAAGAAGCGGCACGCATCATGCCGGCCGCCAAGCCGCGACGATCACCGGACATCCATGGGCGAGGATCCATGTTTCGATTGATGGGTTTCCGTAAAAAAAAAGCGACGTCGACGTTGTCGCCGGGGAACCGCCAAGATACGGTGTCGATCCCTTCACGGAATCCCCGTTCAGCCCACCCTGCTGGTGTTTTCGTCTCATGTTGATCGACAGCCATCATCACCTGTGGAAATATTCGGCCCAGCAGTACGGCTGGATCAACGATTCGATGTCCGTGTTGAAGGCGGATTACGGGCCGCGGGAACTCTCCGAGGTCGCCCAGGATCATGGGATCGACGGTTTCGTGGCCGTCCAAGCCCGCCAGTGCCTTGCCGAAAACGAAGCCCTGCTATCGGCCGCGGACGCAGAACCGAGAATCCTCGGCGTCGTCGGCTGGGTCCCCTTCGCCGCGGCGGACGTCAAGTCGGAACTGGAACGATCGACGGCCGATGCCCGCATGAAAGGCTTTCGGCATGTCGTTCAAGACGAACCCGATGACCGATTCTTGCTGCGGGACGACTTCAATCGTGGCATCGGTGAGTTAGTGTCGTTCGATTTGGTTTACGACCTGTTGATCTTTGCCAAGCAGTTACCCGCGGCGATCGAGTTCGTCGACCGACATCCCGATCAACGGTTCGTGCTGGATCACATCGCCAAGCCGACGATCGGCGCGGGCGAGTTCGACGAAGCTTGGGAGCGAAATTTCCGAGAACTCGCCCGACGCGAAAATGTCGATTGCAAATTCTCCGGTGTGGTGACCGAGGTCCGAGACCAGCCCTGGTCGATTGACGCCATCCGACGTTACTTCGATGTCGCCTTGGACGCGTTCACGCCGTCGCGATTGATGTTCGGCAGTGACTGGCCGGTGTGCTTGCTGCAGACACGGTACACCCGCTGGTTGGAAACGGTACGGACGCTTGCATCGGAGCTGACCGACGATCAGCGTGATCAATTCTTTGGCGGCACGGCGGCACGAACGTACCGACTGAATTCGTGAGCGGGGGCCGACGCCCTGAATCGGCTCAGGCCTCAATAGGCTTTGGCAAAGATCGCGTATTGGGCTGCGGGTTTGCCGGTCAAGAAACATTTCCCGGCTTGGTTGCCGTCGCGTGGGATGCACCGTGGCGTCACTTTGAGCTCTTTCAGCAGTTCTTCCAAGTCCTTTTCGTCGGCGAAGTGGCAGTTCGCAAAGCCGCCGTGGATTTCCGGATTCTTACTATCTTTGGCGGTGAAGAAGTCGCGAAAATCGGCTTCGTTGTCGATGGTCACCGTGTTGTCTTTGCGGAGTTGCAAAGCGCGGTCGAAGAGGGCCTGTTGCATCTGGGCGAGCAACTTGCCGACGTCGGCGACGAACTCGTCCCGCGGCATGCCGAAGCTTTTCGGTTGATCGCGTCGACCGACAAAGACGCTGCCCGCGGCCATGTCTTTTGGGCCGACCTCGACCCGAATCGGCACGCCGCGTTTGACGTGATACCATTTTTTTTCGCCGCCGCGGATGTCGCGGTCGTCGACCTGCACACGAATGGGTCGGCCGTCATACGATTGATTGGTCAACTCGTCGCGTAGCTTGGCGACGTACTGCAGCACGTCGCCCTTGGAATCGTCTTTGTAGATCGGCTGGATGACGACGTGGACGGGAGCCAATCGTGGCGGCAAGACGAATCCGTCGTCGTCGCTGTGCGTCATGATCAGTGCCCCGACCAGACGCGTCGACACGCCCCAACTGGTCGTCCAGGCGTACTGGATGTCGCCGGTTTCGCTTTGAAATTTGATCTCTTGGGCCTTGGAGAAATTCTGTCCCAAAAAGTGACTCGTGCCGGCTTGCAGGGCTTTGCGGTCCTGCATCATCGCTTCGATCGATAACGTTTCCAGGGCACCCGGGAACCGTTCCGAGGCGGTCTTGCTGCCGACGATCACGGGCATCGCCATCCAGTTCTCGGCGAAGTCCGCGTAGACGTCGATCATCCGCCGCGTCTCTTCGATCGCTTCGGTATCGGTCGCGTGAACGGTGTGGCCCTCCTGCCAAAGAAACTCGGCCGTCCTGAGGAACATTCGTGTCCGCATTTCCCAGCGCACGACGTTGGCCCACTGATTGATCAGAATCGGCAGGTCACGGTAGCTTTGCACCCACTTGGCATAGGTGGCGCCGATGATGGTTTCGCTGGTGGGACGAACGATCAGCGGTTCTTCCAGTTTGCCTGCCGGGCGAAGGCCGCCGGCGGGATCGGGTTCCAAGCGGTGGTGGGTGACGACCGCGCATTCTTTGGCAAAGCCTTCGACGTGCTCGGCTTCCTTTTCCAGGAAGCTCATCGGAATGAACAAGGGAAAATAAGCGTTCTGGTGCCCGGTGGCTTTGAACATGTCGTCCAAGGCCCGTTGCATGTTTTCCCACAGCTGGTAGCCCCACGGCTTGATCACCATGCAGCCACGGACGGGCGAATTTTCAGCCAAGTCCGCCGCACGAATGACTTGCTGGTACCACTCGGGATAGTCGTCGTGACGAGTCGGCGTGATCGCGGTCTTGGCCATGGAGCGTTGCGGGAGACAGGTTGATCGGGACGCACGGCGGGAACGGACCGGCCCGGGCGTGAAAAGGCGGCATCGTAACGAAAACAATCCCCCCGGCGACAGGACACACGAGACGCCGGCCGGCGAGCGGCGGACAGCCCCGGTTCCCCGACGTCGAACCGCCCTCGGACGCAAAACTCGGCGGTCGGCACCAAACCCTACGGAGCGAATTCGACGCAGATCGGCGTCGGTACCATCGCGACGTTGCGTGTGTAAGTCAGCTCACCGGAGTTCGGATCGATCGAAAACACGGTCACCGTGTTACTGTCCCGGCCGGCGGCGAGCAGAAATTTGCCGCCCGGATCCAAGTTGAAATTGCGAGGCCAGCCGCCGCGAATGGGCTCGACTTCAATGACCGACAGCTCACCGGATTCATCATCGACGCGAAAGGCCGTGATCGAATCGTGACCGCGGTTGCTGGTGTAGACGAATTTTCCGCTGGGATGGACGCGAATTTCCGCGGCGCTGTTGAAACTCTCTTTGGCCTTCACGTCTTCGCTCAGCGTGGGGATCGTTTGCGTGGCGGTCATCGTGCCGGCTTTCGAGTCGTAGTCGAAGGCGGTGACCGAAAGGGCGAGTTCGTTGAGCACATAAATCGTCTGGCCGTCGGGACCGAATTTCATGTGACGCGGTCCGCCGCCCGGGATACAGACGCCTTCACCGTGCGGGGTCAGTTTTGACGAGACGATGTCGAGCTGATAGATGACGACACGGTCCATGCCCAAATCCGGCACGAACACGAATCGGTTGTCCGGCGACGTCCCGACCCAATGAGCGTGCGGCTTGTCTTGCCGGCCGTCGACGACGCCGCTGCCGCCGGAATGTTTTTGCAAATCGCTCCGTGGACCGATCTTGCCGTCGGCGTCCAGCGGGAACACCGCGACCGATCCGCTGCCGTACTGGGCCGACATCAGCACGCGGCCGGTGCGATCGGTCGACACGTGCGCCGCACCGCCATCGCCGATCGGTTGGCTGTTGAGAAAATCCAAACGCGGACCTTCCTCGGCATCGAGGATGGCAAAGGCGGCGACGACGCTTTCGCCGTCGATCGAACCGGTGCTGTACAGGATCGGCGCGGAGGGATGCTTGTCGATGAAGCCCGGTCCGTCGATGGTCGCCGCCAACCCGATGTCGGTCAGCGTGCCTTTCCCGTCGTCGAAACGGCCTTGATAGATGCCCTGACTGAGGCCGTTCCTGGGCGTGACGGTACCAAAAAAGACGTCGATCGATTCAGCCGTCACTCGCGAGGCTCCCCATGCAACAACACCAAGCAAAGTCAAACAAACGATGCGAACACCAGCAGAACAACGAACGGACACGGCGGTCTCCGGCACGAAAAGGAATCAATCGGACATTCTGGTAACGTCCTGAACATCGTAACAACGCGTCGTCGCGGTGGAAGACTGGCCGGCAGCCGGCGACCTGAATGCCTAGGGTGTGCCCAATTGACGCATGACTTGAGCGACGATTTGTTCGATGGTGTCCGCCGGCAAGGCTTTGGGGGCGACGGATGACGTGCCGGCCGTCGCGGTGAATTCGCCGATCAAGGCGTCGATTTGTCGCTGGCTTCGCAGCACGGCCTCCTTTTGCGATTCCGAAAGTGGGACGCGTCCGCTGCCCAGGTCCCAGCCCCGCGACCGGGCACCGGCCCGGAAGCCTTCGGGGAACTCGCCGAGTCCGATCATCGCGTCGAACAACGGAATCAACTGGTACTGCAACTTCATCGCCGTTTCGATGTCCCCGGCCACACAGGCCCGATGGACCGCCCGGGTCAATTCCGGCACGACGCCGCTGGTCGCATTGGTGCCGCCGTCGGCACCGGCGATCAGCATCGGCGCCAGCGCGGCGTCCCAACCGGTCAAGAACGAGAAATCGTCGCGCATCGGCCGGATCGCCGCGATCATCCGCATCATGTTGGGCAGGTCACCGCTGCTGTCCTTGATGCCCACCACCCGCGGACACTCCGCGGCCAGTCGGATGACCGTGTCGACGTCGATCGGCGACGCAAACAGGGGAATGTTGTAGACCGTGACGTCGACGCTGACGGAGTCGGCGATCTGGCGGAAATACGCGTAGACGCCTTCGCTAGAAAGCCGATAATAAAAGGGTGCGACGATCGCCACGGCCCTCACGCCCATCGCGCCGTACGCTTCGCAGGCGTCGATCGTTTCGTGGACGTTCGCTTCGGCGGCACCGGCCAACACCGGCACACGCCCGGCGGCTTGATCGACGACGATGCCGACAATGCGGCGACGTTCGTCCGGCGTGAAACGGACGAATTCTCCGGTGCTTCCGTTGGGATACAACCCGTCGACC
>CAYVRC010000148.1:0-15244 GCA_964453205.1 uncultured Pirellulaceae bacterium
ATGCCCGGTGGTGTGGGAGGAGGGAGCCCGCGAGGGCTCCCCCTATCCCGATTTTCCGAACCGCTCGCATCAGACCGTGTCGGATAGTGATCTCGCCACTTTTCGATGGCATCAAAGTTTTCCAAAACAAATCCCACCGGATCGATGTGCCGGTGACAGGACGCGCAACTGGCGTCGCTCGTGTGAGCCGCCAAACGCTCTTTTAACGTGGTTGCGGCAGATGTGTCCGGCGTCAACGCGGGCACGTTTGTCGGCGGCTCGGGAATCGGCATCCCCAGGATGTTTTCCAATGCCCAGACTCCACGCAAGACC
The DNA here is from genome assembly GCA_964453205.1 of uncultured Pirellulaceae bacterium. Classification (GTDB taxonomy): domain Bacteria; phylum Planctomycetota; class Planctomycetia; order Pirellulales; family Pirellulaceae; genus Crateriforma. The sequence continues at coordinate 313 of CAYVRC010000148.1, forward strand.
GGTTGCGTATCCACGCCGTTCGCGGATGCCATCACCAGGCCGGGCATGGACAAGAGACCGCCGCGACGCCCATCGGAACCGACGCTCATCGAAACGAGCCGGCCAGGCTTGGTTTCCTCGGAGATTTGAAGATTCACGTCGATTTGATCGATATCTTCGGCGACCTCCACATTCGTCCAAACGCGATCGTTCCAGATCAACTCGGTCACCGGTCGGTTTTCGCGAAGGCCTCGTCGAATCGTCTCGATCGGCTCCTCAATCAATCCGTCGCGATGCTGCTGGGTGAATCGCTTCAGCAGCGACGGGTCCGGCATCAGCGTCCGCAGCGAATCCAGACCGAGCCATTGCGTCACGAATGCCCGGACCATCGGACCGGCCGATTCGCCGGACAACAGTCGCGACGCGTGACGCCGCCGACCGGCGTTATCCCGCAACTCACCGTCGGCCGCCGCTTGGCGAAGCGACTCATCCGGCGGCCCCGAGGTCAGAAAGTAAGACAATCGCTCGGCCAATTGCCAATCATCCAACCGATTCGAATCAAGGTCCTCCTCGTTGCTCTGCACCGGAAGTCCGACGTAGACGAAGTTGGGAGTGATCATCAGGCTGCGGATCAACAAATGCATCGCCTCGGCCAGCGAGCCGGTCGACGCAGACCGAGCGGTCCGACACAAGATCGGTGTAGGTTTGGACCTCGGTCTGCGTCGCAGGACGACGGTACATTCGATCCAGCACCGAAGCGACTTCGGCATCGATCGAGGTCGCATCGATGTCGTCGAGCGTCTTGCCCAAAAAAGCCAACTGTCGCTGACGCGAATCTCGGCGACGATCACTCTCCAACACCCGCAGGGGCCCCTCGATCCGGACGTCGGTGATGGCGATCCCCGGGCCTTCGTCAAAGTACCGGTAGACGAGCATTTCGCCCGTGTTGACGCTCTTGACGGACAGACGTTTCGCCAGACGGTCGATCTGCTCGGAGACTTCGGTTCCGTCGCCCGTCCACGATGCCACGTCCAAGTTCGGCACGGCCATCGCGTCCAGCAGTTGACGCCATCCGCTTCCGCCACGAGCGACGTCGCCACGGCGATCCCAAGCGGCCGCCAATCGGGGCTCACGACGAAAAAGGTCGAACAGAAATCCCCGCAGTTCGAATTTGTCGTCGTAATCGAAGACACTATCCGTATAACGAAACGACACGTTTTCGCCGGCTTGCAATTCCGCCCGAAACGTGTGAGTGACCGGCCGGGGGCCGACGGACAGATCCTTCAGCACGTCTCGCCCGTTCGCCGGCGGCGTGATGCCTTGGGCCCGCAGCGTACCGTCGGCGTCATCCGTCCCGTATGCGAATGCGGCGACCCGGATTTGATAAATGCCGCGTACGGGTGCTTCGAACTTGCTGGGCCAAACGGCGTGTCGGCGGAGGTTGCCGCCGCTGGACGCCAGTCGCATGACACCGTCAACCAGCATCCCCGACGAGTAGCTGATCGCCAGATCTCCGGCGGCATGATGCCGCGTTCAATCCGCGAGTGTGCGTCTTCAAAATCCTGGACGACCGCGGCATTGGCGAAATCCAAGCCTTCGAGTCTCTGCCCAGGGCTTTCATCGAAATGCAACCGGGAATCGCCTTCGGCCGCGCCCCCGCCATGGCAATCGCCGCAAAATCGCGTGAGCAAACTATCGGGCCCCCCTCCTGCTTCGTACGCCGATGCGGAGCGTTCCATCGAAAGATGCGAAGGCGAGTGGATTCGCCTGGCCGCTGCACTTCAACAGCCCATTGCCGAACCTTCGTTCACTTTCGCCGATTGCCTAGCAGCGCGCAATTGCCCTGGGTAGGATGGCGTGGCAAATGCCATACCATCGCCCACGCCAGTTTCGAATGAACACAGCAATCTCCGTCGTCGTGCGAACCCTCACCCTCGCCATCGTCTGCACGAACGACTTCTCCAGCGGATGCTCCGCCTCGGCGCCGAATCTGTTGCTGATCCTGGCCGATGACATGGGCTACGGCGATCTCGGGTGCCAGGGCAGTCGGATGCTTCGCACTCCCCATTTGGACCGCTTGGCGGACGACGGCGTTCGATGCAGTCAGGCTTACGTGGTAAGCTCGGTGTGCTCGCCGTCTCGGGCCGGCCTGATGACGGGACGAGACCCGCGGCGGTTCGGCTACGAGGGCAACCTGAATCAGTCCGCCGGGGCCTACGCGACCCGTCCCGATCTTCTGGGTCTTCCACCGGGTGAATCAACACTCGCGGATCACTTACGCCCCGGGGGATATGCCACCGGCCTGGTCGGCAAATGGCATCTGGGGACCGGCGAAGGCTTTCACCCCAACGACCGAGGCTTCGATCATTTCTGCGGGATGTTGGGAGGGAGTCACAGCTATTGGCCCCTGCAAGGCCCGAATCGGATCGAGCGTAACGGCGTGGCGGTGACGGAATTCAGCAGCGAATACTTGACCGACTTTTTTACCGACGAAGGAATTCGGTTCATAGAAGACCAAAACAACAAAGACGCCCAGCGTCCGTGGTTGCTGTTCATGTCATACAACGCCCCACACACCCCCATGCACGCCAAAGAAGACGACCTGAGCCGTTTCACTCACATCTCCGATGCAAAGAGACGCACCTATGCAGCCATGGTGCATGCCTTGGACCGGGGCGTTGGACGGCTTCGCGAAACGTTGCGACAATGCAACGAATTGGAAAACACTTTGATCGTCTTTTTTTCGGACAACGGTGGTGCCACCAATAACGGCAGCTGGAACGGGCCTTTGCGCGGCGTCAAAGGCACACTTCGCGAAGGCGGCGTTCGCGTTCCGATGATTTGGGCGTGGCCAAATCGCCTACCTTCGTCGCAAACCTCCGAACAGCCGATGTCCAGCTTGGACGTGCTGCCGACGTTCTTGGCCGCGGCCGACGCCGAGCCGCTACCGTTGGCGAAACCGCGGTCGTACGAAGACGTGCGAAACCGCCGCAGGATGGTGAACTTCAGCGGAGCCTACGACGGCCTCAATCTGTTGCCCTTGTTGACCGGGAAAGCGGTTGGCGTCGAGCGACGTTTCTTCTGGCGATTGCAAGGCCAAGCCGCCGTGCTGGACGGTCGTGACAAACTGATCCGACTGTCGCATCGACCCGCGGAAATGTTTCGACCGGCCGAGGATCCCGGGGAAAGCGTGAACCTGCGGTCGGATTCGGCCGAGCGTTTTGAACAGCTATTCGATTTGCTAGGACAGTGGGAATCAATGCTGGCCACGGTCCCGCTGTGGGGATCCTCGCCCTACTGGGTCGGCGAAAGTGCGGAACAGTACGACGGATGGGCCCCGCGAAAAGAACCAGAAACGTCCCAAGTCGCTGCCCCGTGAAGGTCAGTCCGCGGCCTTTCGTCTCGCCCTCAACTCGCCGCTCATTGACCGTTCTCGATCGCACTCGGGGAAGCAATATTTCTTGCCATTGGTGTGCTCGACCTGAATATCGACTTGCCCGGCTTCGGTGTCCAGCTTCACATCAGCGACGCCCCAAGGTGGCCGCAAGCCGAGGATCCGTCGGTAGAAGTCGGTCCCGTGTAATGGGGTTCTCCTTTACGGAGAATTCTAGCCAACCCATGGATTTCCCAGATGGACCTTCCTGAGACTCGTACCGGCTCTCCAGGTCGTGCTTTTCAATGCCTTCACGGAGCGTGCGGTTGAATCGTTCTTGAATGCCGTTTTCCTCCGGGCAATGAGGGCGGATGCGATGATGCGTCAGCTGGTGGTGCGAGAGCAGCCCGACGAATTCGCCCGAGATGAATCCACTTCCGTTATCGCTGCGAATCTTCGGCGTCACCGTCAGCTTGCCATTGGCATCGGTCGGAAGTGTTTCCATCGCCCGCTGCGCCGCGGTGCTGATCGAGTGACCGTCCAGGCTCGTGAGCAACCCCCAGTGAACCAGGTAGCGAGAGTATTTGTCGATAAACGTGACCAAGTAGTACTGGACACCATCGACCTTTAAGTACATCAACATCAGGTCCGTCGCCGAGATCTCATCGGGACGCGAAGCTTTCTCCGCGGTGATCTCCGCGATCACCGCCCGCATGCGGTTCATGTCCTGCTCATGGGGATCGAGCGTCCCCGCAGCATCCTTGCCGTCACCACGCTTCGGAGTTGTCGCGTGGTGTCTCGGGACCGCCCAGCGTGGCTCCGGGTTCCATTCGTTCAATCTCGGACGATCGCCATCGAACCAGCCCTCGCTGCTAGTTCACCAGTTCCCGAATCTTATTGACCACCGGCGCGTCGGCTCGGTCCATGTTGGACAACACCACCGCCGTGACATTCTGGTCCGCGAAAATTTCAAGTTTGGAGTGAATCCCTGGAAACCCTCCGCCGTGTCCGACAATGACACCCGAGGCGGTCTTTTCGATCTCAAACCCGAATCCGTAGCCCGGAGAATTGGGTTTCGGCGTGACCAACAACCGGGTGTGATCCCGATCGAGGAGTTGGAAACTCATCAACGCTTGCGAGAATCGGTGCAGGTCATCCACGGTCGAAAAACCGCCCCCGGCGGGACCACCCCGAATCACGTGTCGGAACAAATTGTTGGTCCAACGGCCGTCTTGCTTGAAATAACCGATCGCCAAATCGGGCACGGGAACATCCATATCGTAGCAGTCGGTGTCCATCATCCCCGCCGGTTCATAGACGTGATCTCGAATGTAATGGAAGTAGTCCTGACCGGACGCCTGTTCGATTACGACGCCCAGCATCAACATCCCGGTGTTGCTGTATTGCCATTTGGTCCCAGGTTCGAACGCGAGCTTCTCTTCTTCCAGCACCGACTTGTAGTCCTGCAACGTCCTTACGAACTCGCGTGACTTGTTGGCGAACGTGTCGTTGAAATAGTACCCCAGGCCGGATGTGTGCGACAGCAGGTGCTTCACGAGAATCTTATCGGTCATTTCGGTCTTGATCCAAGTCGCGTCCGCGTACATCGACAGCGGATCATCCAGTGAGACGTTGCCCGCTTGCACCAGTTGCAAGATGGCGACAGCGGTGAACATTTTATTCATCGAACCAAGATTGAACTTTGTCGTGGCTTTGTTAGCGATGTCGTATCGCCGACTGGCCAATCCGTATGCTGATCGATGCAACACCTGGTCGCCGCGTGCGAGCAGGACCGCACCAGAAAACTTGCCTTTCGAATTCAGGCCATCCAAAAACGTGGCCAACTCGCTGGCGACCTCCGTATCGGTTCGCTTTTTACGGGATGCCGTCGTGATGTGATGAGGGGTCATTGTCACCGCGTGGATCTTTTGCTCTACGTCGTCGGACGTTTCGATTTGGACTCGGATGCTTTTGCCTTCACGAACAAAGACGGCCGCGATCTTGCGCGGTTGATCCGTGAGAATTTCCACCAGCTTGATCCCCTGCATCCCGTCCATGAAAGATTGTCGATGCTTCACCGCTTCGGCTCCCTTCTCCGTGAAACCGTCGGTCAGAAATTCGATTCGTTTTGCGGGATCCGGTTCGTTCACGCATGCCATCCAAGCCTTCAGCGTTTGGCCGGTGGGTGTGGGTGGAAATTCGGCAGCCAGTGCTGATGACGTTGCCGCAGCGACCGATACGAAAATCATGAACGAACAACAGAAGTAACGCATGGCGATGGTCCTTTGATGATGGAGAGGTCTATCTACAAGCACGCGCTTGTGTGTCGCAGCTTTCGTGTTACCGAGTAACGCTGTTTGTCTAGCGACCAACAATCCAGCCCGTCAGCCATTTCCAAAAGGCTTCGTTCGCTGTCATGGACGGTGGGTTTGCCGGTGCGGCAGGAGCGACCGGGGCCTTCGGAGCTTCGGTTGGTGCATCACCCAGTTGCCGTGCCCGTTCCGCTTTGCGTGCTTGGCGAATCGCGTCGGCGAGCGATGCCTGGGCAGTTTCCTCGGCTTGTTGAGCGGTTCGCTCAGATTCCACCGGTGATGCCGCTTGTTGGGCGGGTGGTAACGCCTGCGGCGTTTGCGTCGGATGATTCAGGTGCGCCAATTGTTGTTGCAAAACGCCGTGAAGATCAGCGGCCGACGCGAAGCGGCGATCGCAGTCCTTGCTGTGAAGCCGTTCGATGATCTGACAAGTTGTCGCCGACATTTCGTTGTTCAGATCAGCGACGGGCGTCGGCTGGTCATGCGTGATTCGATGCAGCACGCACACCGGGCTTTCGGCGCGAAACGGCAAGTGTCCCGTGGCCAGGAAGTACATCGCGCTGCCCAGACTGAACAAGTCACTTCTCGCGTCGACTCGGCCACCTGTTGCCTGTTCGGGTGACATGAAATTGGGGGTTCCCAAGAACATGCCGCTTCGGGTCATGGAGGCATCGTCGATCGCCCGCGCCAGGCCAAAGTCCGTCACGGACACTCGGCTGACATCCGCTTCGACCAAAATGTTGGCCGGTTTGATGTCTCGATGGACCAACCCCTGCAGATGCGCAGCGCTCAATCCGGCTGTGATCTGCGTGGCGATGCGAATCAGTTCTTTTTCGTTTAGCGTCCCTCGTTGGTCGACCAGCCTTTGCAAGGACGGTCCCGACACGAACGGCATGACCAGATACGGAATGTCGCGGTGACTGCTGACGCCGTGAACGGCGATGACGTTGGGGTGAAACACCCCCGCGACGGCCCGGGCTTCGCGGGCAAATCGTCGGCGTGCCGTTCCGTTGGTGGCAAGTTGCGGCGAAAGGAACTCGATTGCAACGGTGCGGTGTAGTCGATGGTCGAACGCCTTGAAGACGACGCCCATTCCGCCGCGACCGATTTCGCGTTCGATGTCATAGCCGGGAATGGATCCGAGCAACTCCGGGTGCGAAGGCGCGTCCAGCACGTCAACCATCGATGCGTCGGGGGCGGATGCCACTTCTTCATCGAACGAAGACGCCTCCACTGACCGTGACGCAAGATCAGACTCGCTGAACCACTCGGTCGCTTTCTGCCAAACGTCCGGCTTCGCCGCGATCGTCTCCAATGATTCCTGACATTGCGCACACTCACCAACGTGGCGAACAAGCCGTTCTTGATCAGGGGCGTCATTGTCATCCGCAAGCAACGAACGAATCTGGACGGGATTCAAATGTCTGAGCGCATTCATGATTCGGTTCCGGGCGGAAGGAAAGCGGCCAAAAGGGGCCGGCCAAAAACTGAACGAGAAACCGCGAGCGAGCGTGCTTTGCGACTTAATGGGGGCTGCCCGAAACGCCTTCCCTCGGCCCCGTCATTCGCCAGCATCGGCCGAATTTCAGCGGCGTGTGAGGCTCCACCCAGCGGTGGCCCTTCAAAGCCCGATCGCTGTGGGCGACTTTTGGAGAGCAGCGGTCGCTCGGGTTTTGGGGTTCAGTCCGAATTCAGGCCCAGCGGGTTCTTTCGGGCGTACAGCCAGCCTTGCCCCCGGCGGGACGCTTCGGCAGCCAAGGTCTCCGGCGTCCCGGCGGCTCGTTTGAAGACGCGCCCGGAATCCGGTCACCACGTCGGTCGCCATGCGGGGCTCGCCGAGCGGTCTTCCGGGGCTGAAAACCGCTCGTTGAGCGAGAACCAGGTTGAGATGGGTTGTCATGCTTCCAAGGCAATCGCACGTTTGCGAAGCAAAGATCGACGAGATAAGCTCACTGGGCGCGCGGATTGCACTGGGTGCATTTTATGAGCGTCGTCGAGCATCAAAATCGTTCGCAGACCGGACATGTCGTCGCGATTCGCGGCAGTGTGATCGACTTGCATTTTGCGGGAGTTCTGCCAGCGATCCAGCACGAGTTGCGAATTGGGAACGAGGGCGACGTCGTCGCAGAAGTCGCCGCGCAGCTGGATCCGCACACGGTGCGCGCCATCGCGATCACTTCGCTTCAGGGATTGGCCAGGGGATCGCCCGCGCGCAGCCTCGGGCGGCCCCTGCAAGTTCCCATCGGCAAGCGTTTGTTGGGGCGCGTCCTGGATGTGTTGGGTAACACCATTGATGGCGGCCCGTCGCTAAAGGAAGTTCCTCACCGCAGCATCCACCAACCGCCGCCAACCATTCATCGCCGGCTCGCTCGATCCGAAGTTTTCACCACGGGAATCAAGGCCATTGACCTGTTGTCGCCGCTCGAACGAGGCGGCAAGGCAGGCTTGTTCGGCGGTGCGGGAGTGGGCAAGACGGTACTGATTACCGAATTGATCCACAACATCGTCGGCGTGCACAACGGCATCAGTTTGTTTTGTGGGATCGGCGAACGATGTCGCGAAGCGGAAGAGTTGTACCGTGAAATGGGCGACGCCGGCGTGCGCGACAAGACGGTGATGGTGTTTGGGCAGATGAACGAACCGCCCGGTGCAAGGTTCCGTGTCGGCCACGCCGCGATGACGATGGCGGAGTCGTTTCGAGACGATGCCAAACAGGATGTGCTGTTGTTGATCGACAACATCTTTCGTTTCGTTCAAGCCGGCATGGAAGTTTCGGGTTTGCTGGGGCAATTGCCATCACGCGTCGGGTATCAGCCTTCGCTAGCCAGCGATTTGGCGGACCTGGAAGAACGCATCTGCACGACCTCGTCGGCCGCAATCACTTCAGTTCAAGCCGTCTATGTCCCGGCGGATGATTTTACGGACCCGTCGGCGGTTCATACCTTCGCTCACCTTTCGGTGACGGTCGTGTTGTCAAGAAAGCGGGCTAGCGAAGGCTTGTATCCGGCAATTGACCCCCTGAAGTCGATGTCGGAAATGATGCTGCCCGGTGTCGTGGGCGAGCGTCACTATCGAACGGCAAGCGACGTGCGGCAAACGCTAGCGGGATACGAAGAATTGAAAGACATCATCGCAATGTTGGGGATGGAGGAACTGTCACGTCAGGATCGGTTGACGGTGAATCGAGCGCGGCGACTGGAACGCTTTTTGACGCAGCCGTTCTTCACGACACAGCAGTTCACCGGGCACGAAGGCAAGATGGTCACGATCGACGAAACACTCGACGGCTGTGAACGAATCCTCGCCGACGAATTCCAAGATCGTCCTGAACGCGACTTGTATATGAAAGGATCGCTTGCTTAGCCGGCGTCATTTCCATGGCCTAGCCCTGGCGAGTCTGGTGACGGCGAGCTCTCGATTGGAAGACCCAACAACATGCGACTCAAACTCAACACGCCCAACGAAATCACCATCGACCTTGCGGTGACGAAAGTGATCGCCGAAGGAACCCACGGGAGTTTTTGTTTATTGCCCAAGCATGTCGATTTGTTGGCTGCTTTGGTGCCGGGTTTGCTAAGTTGGGAAGATGAAAACGGCGGCGAAGCATTCGCGGCGGTCGGCGAAGGGATTCTCGTCAAGCGAGCGGACGAAGTGCTGGTTTCGGCACAAGCTGCAACTCCCGGAGGTGAATTGGCGGAATTGCAACGGATCGTTCGCGAGGAGTTTTCAAAACTTGACCAGCGCGAACGGGCCGCCCACGCGGCCGTGGCCAAGATGGAAGCAAGTTTCCTCCGAAGGACGATGGAGTTGGCTGAACAAGTCACTTAACAATCCAATGAAGCCGCATCACTCTAGCCGCCGGACTCTGCAACACGAAGCCGAAGTCAGGCGATCTCGCAAGCTCGACGCGCGGCTGCAAGGTGAACGCTCGGCCTGGTTCGGTTTAGGCATGTTCGGATTGATCGGTTGGTCGATCGCTATTCCTACGCTGGTGGGTGTGGCGGTGGGTCTGTGGATCGACGATCGCTGGCCGAGTCGCTTGTCATGGACGTTGATGCTGATGATCGGTGGCGTCGCACTGGGGTGCTGGAACGCTTGGTGGTGGGTCCTTCGGGAGAGCAACGATTCAGGGAACAGCGATGAATGATGGCGTAACAATGTCGCTGGGTTTCTTGACCGGTGCTGGGGCGGGCGGCGTCTTCTTATGGTCGCTTGCGTGGACGGTCGGACGTTTGCCTACGTCGCGGCGGCCTTGCCTGTGGATGCTCGGTGGATTTCTATTCCGAATGACCGTCGTGATGGGAATCTTTGTGGCGATCGCAACACGCGGCGATTGGCGATTGTTGCTGGCCGCCGGTCTGGGCTTCGCGCTCATTCGCACAGTGGGGGTCCGGATCGTCGCGCGACGTGGCTTATGCTGCCGGCTTGCGTTCCGCGATTCTTCGCAAGTTGGCAGTTTATCTTCGCAAGCTTGCCGTTTTCGCCAGGGAGTTGACCCATGAACGGAGTGCAAATCACATCGGACCACTGGGTGCTCTGGCAATCCGAGGCTTGGCCGCTCGTGAAAGTCAACGCGACGTTGGCGTTTACCTGGTGCGTGATGGCGATGCTGGTGATCGGTTGTTGGTCGGTGACGCGGCGCTTGACCAGCGACACGAAGATTCCCCGCTGGCAAAACCTGCTGGAAGTGCTGGTGACCGGCATGCGCGATCAAATTCGCGACGTCAGTCGGCACGATCCCGGTCCCTACCTGCCTTTTGTCGGCACTTTGTTCCTGTTCATTGCGGTTTCCAATTTGCTCAGCATTGTTCCCGGATACGTGCCGCCGACGAGTTCACTCTCGACGACGGCTGCGTTGGCCACTTGTGTCTTCGTGGCGGTGCCGATCTTTGGAATCGCTTCACAGGGCATCGGTAGCTACCTGCAGCACTACGTTCAACCCACACCGTTGATGCTGCCGTTCAACGTGATAGGCGAATTGTCGCGGACGCTTGCACTGGCCGTTCGGTTGTACGGAAACATGATGAGCGGCGCGGTGATTGCAGCGATCCTGCTGGGCTTTGTGCCGTTGTTCGTTCCGATCGTCATGCAAGTCCTTGGACTGCTGACCGGAATGATCCAAGCCTACATCTTCGCGGTCTTGGCAATGGTCTATATCGCCTCGGCAACGAAACATCTCAACAAGGAAATACACCATGGATAGCGCCACAGTCATCGCTCTGGCTTCGATCGTCATGGCGGGTTTGACGATTGCGGTGGGCTCGATCGGACCGGCGATCGGTGAAGGGCGGGCGGTTTCGCATGCTCTTAACAGCATCGCACAGCAACCCGATTCGTCCAACACGATCACGCGAACCCTGTTCGTCGGTCTGGCGATGATCGAATCAACAGCGATCTATTGCTTCGTCGTCGCGATGATCTTGCTGTTCGCCAATCCGTTCTGGAATCACTTCGCGCGATGAGTATCGACTGGTTCACGTTTGGTGCGCAGATTGTCAACTTCTTGATTCTGGTCGGGTTGCTGAGATATTTTCTGTACCAGCCCATCAGTCGTGCAATGAACGATCGTGAAACCAAGGTCACCCGTCGATTGACCGACGCGGAAGCCGCCAAGGCCGAAGCGGTACAGCAACGCAAGCAGTTGCGGGAGGAAGCGGCGCAGCTTGAAGCGCGGCGAGACCGGTGGATCACGCAGGCCAAGGAGGAAGTTGAAACGCAGCGAAAAGAGTTGATCAGCCAAGCCAGGGGAGAAGCCGAGTCGCGACACCAGCAATGGACGGCGGCCTTCGAGCGTGACCAGCATGATGCCGCCCAACGAACCGCCCGCGAGATTCAACGACTTGGCTTTCAGGCTGCTGATCGCACTCTGGAGCAAATCGCAGGGAATGGCTTGCAACACCAGATTGTCTCTTCGTTCATCGAACAGTTGCATGCTTTAGACGAAAAACAACGCGACGCGATCGCGATGCAACTGGCCGACTCGGGCAACGACGTGCTCATTCGTGCCGCAAAAAAACTGGAAACCGAAGAACAATCACGTCTACAACAAGCGTTGCGAGAAGCGTTCGTTTTTGAAGCAGGCATTCGATTCGAAAACGATCCGACGCTGATCGCCGGATTGGAAGTCGACGCTGGCGGATACAGTCTGAGCTGGAACGCTGCGGCCGTACTAAATGAGATGAAAACAGAAATCAAAAAACAGCCCTCGTGGCCGGATTCAACCCGGATCAGGCTGTGAAAAAGGGACATGAGCAGCTACCCATCCACACTCGACGAAGCGACGGCCCGGTTCGATCACGCTGTGAATTCGTATCGTGCCAAGCTGAAGACCAAAGAGATCGGCACGGTCCAAGAGGTCGAACGCGGGGTTGCGCGTGTTCGCGGATTACCGCATGTGGAAGTCGATGAAGTGCTGCAGTTCACCGGCGGACGTCTGGGGTATGCGTTCAACCTCGATCCTGATGAAGTCGGTTGTGTGCTGCTCGACAGTGGAGAAGAAATCGGTGCCGGCACGCGGTTACATCGTCTGCAGAGGGTTCTGGACACCGCTGTGGGCGACGAACTGCTCGGCCGCGTCGTCGATCCGGTTGGCCGGGTCCTTGATGGCGGTCACCGCCTGGACGGGCTGCGGCGTGAGCCTTGTCAGCGCGATGCGCCGCCGATCATGCAGCGAGCGCCGGTGACGGTTCCGCTGCAGACAGGTTGGAAAGTCATTGACGCAATGATCCCGATCGGTCGCGGGCAGCGGCAATTGTTATTGGGCGATCGGCAAACCGGCAAAACGTCAATCGCTGTCGATACGATCATCAATCAACGCCGCCACGATGTCGTGTGCGTTTATTGCTGCATCGGGCAACCCAGTACGGGAGTCGCTCGCGTGATCGAGAATCTGCGGCGGCACGGCGCGATGGACCATACCATCGTGGTCGTCGGTGCCGATGACGCACCACCGGGGATCCCGTTCCTGGCGCCCTACGCGGCAACGACGATGGGCGAGCATTTCATGCGACAAGGTCGCGACGTGCTAATCATCTACGACGACCTAACGGCGCATGCTCGGGCTTATCGCCACCTGTCGTTGTTGCTCCGGCGACCGCCCGGCCGTGAAGCCTTTCCCGGTGACATCTTCTATGTGCATTCGCGACTGTTGGAACGCGCGACCCATTTGCGAGACGGCGCGGGCGGTGGTTCGTTGACAGCCCTGCCCATCATCACCACCGAAGCCCAGAACGTGTCTGCCTACATTCCGACCAATCTGATTTCGATCACCGACGGCCAAATCTATTTATCGCCGACGCTGTTTCGCAAAGGTGTTTTGCCCGCGATCGACGTGGGCCGAAGCGTGTCACGGGTCGGGGGCAAAACGCAACTGCCGGCCTACCGAGTCGTCGCGGGCGATTTGCGATTGACGTATTCTCAGTTCGAGGAACTCGAACGTTTCGCTCGCTTCAGCAGCCAACTTGATGCCGACACTCAGGCAACACTCAATCGAGGACGTTTGATTCGAGAAATTTTGAAGCAGCCGCAGTTTCAACCGTTGACGTTGCCTCGACAGATCGCGTCATTGATCGCCGTGACACAAGGAAAAATGGACACTGTCTCGTTGGACCAAGTCAGCAAACTCGAACGCGAAATTGGCGATGCGGTCACCTCCCAGGCAGCCGATTTGTGCGAGCGAATGCAATCCGGCGAACCGCTTGATGATGCCCAAGTTCAACAGCTTGCCGCGATCGCGGCGGAGGTGGTCGATGCCAACGCTTGAACTGTTACGCCGCAAGATCGAAACAGCGACCGACCTGCAATCGGTCGTGACGACGATGAAAACACTCGCGGCCGTCAGCATCCATCAGTACGAACGAGCGGCCGATGCCTTGGCCGCCTACCACCGCACGATCGAAATGGGATTGCAAATCGTCCTCCGAGATGGAGCTTGGCGTAGGCTTCCAGCTTGCGATCGACAAAACGTTCCGGCTGGAAGCTCACGCTACGGTGTGATCGTCTTTGGCAGCGACCAGGGCATGTGCGGCCAGTTCAACGAACAGATCGCCCGCTACGCGATCGACCGTCATGCGGCTTCGAGTGACCGTCGCCCGTCCGCAACCTGCGTGATCGGATCACGCGTCGTGTCGTCGTTGACCGATGCCGGTTGGACGATCGACGAATCGTTTCGCATTCCGACCTCTGTTCCGGAGATCGCCGACGGCGTAAGCAATTGGTTGTTGGCCATCGAGCGATTGCGGGAAACGCGTCAGCTGACGACACTTCGTGTCTTTTCGAATATTCGTTCCGCCGCCCGTTCGTACCAGTCGCACTCCCGACAGCTGCTGCCGATCAATCCGAAGTGGCTGAGCGATCTCCGACACCGAGAATGGGACTCGCGGAGTTTACCGACCTTCGCGGGCGATCGTCAGCAGCTGATGGCGCTGTTGATCCGTCAAAGTCTGTATGTTTCGCTTTACCAGGCTTGCGCCGAGTCATTGGCAAGCGAAAACGCGAGCCGTATCGCCGCGATGCAGGCGGCAGAAAAAAATATCGAAGAAACGCTCGACGAACTCGACCTATCATTCAAAACCCAGCGTCAAACCGCGATCACCGAAGAGATTCTCGATGTCGTGATCGGCTTTGAGGCGTTGATGTCGCAACAGTGAGACCCACACCCCCGACGTCAAGGTTCTTTTCAGGCACCGAAACACGTCGCTATCGTCGCCGCCGGCGGCATTCCCGCTGGCATCGTCCAACCCGTAAAGCTGAACCCGATCGTCCAGTTCGATGCTGTGGGCGACCGTGACGCCGCGGCGAACGACTTCGAGGGCGGCGGCGTCAATTGGTCTGGCAATTGCACCGGAGCAAGGTCGCCGTTCGTGGCTGAAGTTTCGTTTCGTGAAACGTTTCCCCAAACCAGAAGTGAGAATCAATCATGTCGTACACTGTCTCCGAAGTTGCCCAGGGCAACGTCATCGAAGTCAACATCACCGGCCAGTTGACCAAGGAAGCTTATGCGGATTTCGTACCCATGACCGAAGCAAAAATTAGGCAATTTGGAAAAGTTCGATTGCTGGTCATCATGCACGACTTTCACGGATGGAACGCCGGGGCGTTGTGGGAAGACGTCAAATTCGACGCCAAACACTTCAACCACGTCGAACGGTTGGCGATCGTCGGGGAATCGAAGTGGGAGAAGGGCATGAGCGTTTTCTGTCGCCCATTCACGACGGCGAAGATTGAGTACTTCGACCACACCGACTTGGAAAAGGCACGCCAGTGGATC
>CAYVRC010000149.1:0-15181 GCA_964453205.1 uncultured Pirellulaceae bacterium
CCGCGTAACCACAGCGTCGATGCACGCCGATTCCCACGGACGGATCGATCGCGTCGCCGGCGCGCTGACGACCGCCACCGAGTCTGGCGACGACGCCGGCCAGCGTCAGGCAATCGATCTTCGAGACGAACCCGTCTCGGGACGCCAACACCCGGTGCGGCGGTGCGAGGCTCAGGGGACCGGACCACCGGCCCTGCTGTGCCACGACCATGCGTTCGAAAATTTCGCGAGCGCTGCCGTCGTCGATCAAGACGCCCAGTCTCACGGCGGCTTGTTCGACGCTGTCGGCCAACTCGACACGCGCCAGAAGCGGCGCGGCCAGCGCGATCGTCAACTCGCGGACGCAAGCCGGTCCGCCGCCAGAAAGCACCTCGACGGCTTCGTTGACTTCCACCGCGCCCCCGATCGCTTCGCCTAACGGCTGATCCATGTCCGACAGCACCGCCGCGGTCGGCAGCCCGGCGCCGCGACCGACACGGATCAGGGATTCCGCCAGCGTGGTCGCCTCCTCGACGGTTTGCATGAAGGCACCGGACCCCACTTTCACGTCCATGATCAACGCGTCGAGCCGGGCCGCCAGTTTTTTGCTCAGGATACTGGCCGTGATCAAAGGAACCGAATCGACAGTCGCGGTGACGTCCCGAAGCGCGTACAGCTTTTGATCGGCCGGTGCGATCGTTTCGTCGGCTCCGACGATGAACACGCCGACTTCGCGGAGGACTTCGTCGCGCCGCTCGGCGGTCAAGTGGCAACAGAACCCGTCGATCGATTCCAGCTTGTCCAAGGTCCCGCCGGTGTGTCCCAAACCGCGTCCGCTGATCATCGGGACCTCGGCACCCGCGGCGGCAAGCAGCGGTGCCAAGACCAGTGACACTTTGTCGCCGAGACCGCCGGTGCTGTGCTTGTCGACACGCGGTTTGTCGCCGACCCGATCGAACGTCTGACCGCTACGGAGCATCGCTTCGGTCAGCGCCACGGTTTCGTCCGCCGTCATGCCTTGCAAACGGATTGCCATCGCCAACGCGGACATCTGATAATCCGCGACGCGGCCGCCGACAAAGCCGTCGATCAGAAATTCGATTTCACGACGATCCAATGGGAATCGGTCGCGTTTTTTCGCGATCAGATCAGTTATGATCATGAGGGTTCGTCTCGCTTTCGCTGGCGGCTCGATCGACGGTTCCGATCGGAGGTGGAGATCGGAATCGTCTCACAAGGTCCGCTCGGAGACAAACGGGTCCGCTCGAATCGGTCGAGCCGTTCTGACCCGACCAACCCCGCTGTTTTCGATCCCCTCATTCTCACTTCGATCACCCGCATCCACGGCATCACCGAGTCATGAAAAAAAATTCCCCTTCGTCGTTTTCACGTCGCTTCTTTCTTGCCGCTTCCGCGTCGGTCGGCGCCGGCGCGTTGGTGCCCCGCAGCGCCTACGCCGCCGAAAGCGAAGTCCGCTTGGCGATCCTGGGAGCCGGTTGGCGGGGCGGTCAGCTGGCCGGTTCGTTCGACAAGGCTAACGGCTGCAAGATCGTCGCCGTCGCCGACCCCGACATCGGCCTAGCCCGAGGCCTTGCCGCCCAACACGACGCGACCGCCCACCAAGACCTCCGTAAGGTTCTGGACGATCCGAACGTCGATGCCGTCGTCGTCGCGACCTGCAACCATTGGCACTGCCTGGCAACGCTTTGGGCATTGGACGCCGGCAAAGACGTGTACGTCGAAAAACCGCTTTCGCACAGCCAGTGGGAAGGTGCCAAAGTCGTCGAAGCGGCCAAAGGCAGCGGACGCATCGTGCAGATCGGGACCCAACAACGAAGTGATCCGATGCAGGCGATGGCCAAGGAATTTTTGCACGACGACAAAACGATCGGTGACATTCAATACGTCATCGCCGCGCGGTTGGGCAAACGCGAACCGATCGGTCGCCGAAACAAACCGCTGAGCATCGATCCCAACATCGACTACGACTTGTGGTGCGGTCCGGCGGCCAAGCAAGACATCCTCCGCGACAAGCTGCACTATGACTGGCACTGGGATTGGAACACCGGCAGTGGCGAAATGGGCAACTGGGGCGTTCACATCTTGGACGACGTTCGCAACGTGGCCTATCAAGACAAGGTCTCCACCCCGACCCGCGTCACGGCGGCCGGCGGCCGAGTCGCCTGGAACGATGCCGGCGACACGCCGAACCTGCACGTCGCGGTGTTGGAAACCGAGACGTTCCCGACGTTCATGGCACTCAGCAATCTGGCCGCTTCGCCCGAACCGGGCGAAAAGAAGGGATGGTCACTCGACGCCAACGTTCCCGGTCGGATTCCCGGCAGCGGATACGTCGTCGTTTGCGACGGCGGTTATTACCTGGGTCAACGCGGCAAGGGCGAAGCGATCGACCGATCGGGCAAGACCATCAAGAAATTCGGGGAAAAAGTCGATACCGTGCTTCTTCACGTCCAAGCCTTTATCGACGCCGTACGGAATCGTGACGAAAGCATGCTGAACGCCCCGATCGAAAACGGGCATCACAGCACCGGCTGGTGCAACCTGGCCAACGTGGGCGTTCGCGCGGGAAGCTCGTTCGATCGCGAACAGTTGAAACAGGCCAGCGAGTTGCCGGTTTGGCAAACGATTCTTGGGGAAATGGCGGCGCAGCTCGCCCCGTTCGGCGTATCGTCGGGCGAGCTGGTCGTCAGTCCGACTTTGACCCATGATCGGAAAACGGAACGTTTCACCGGAGATCATGCCGATCGGGGAAATCGATTTTTGAAACGCGATTACCGGGAAGGTTTCGTCATCCGGGGTTGATCACGTTTCGCATCCGTCCTGCCGTTGCCGGCTTTGCCCTCACCGCGCGATCAGGACCGATTGCTTGGCGTGGCGAAGCACGTAACGCGACGTGCTGCCCATGAACAGTCGGGCGACGAAGCCGTGGCCTTTGTCGCCGACGATGATCAAATCGCTGTCGTGATCGGCGGCGGCATTCAAGACGCCCTCGCCGGTATGGTCGGATTCGACCATCGTCGCGGCGACCGTGACGCAACCGGCGGCCTTCAACCGCTCGGCCGCCGCCTCGGCCAATCGTAACGCGTCGGCGCGACGCTTGGCGGCTTCTTCGATCGCGGCGGGCATCAAATCCTGGCCGAACATCTCCAGCTTCACGGCCACCGAAACGACGTTGATGATCGCATCGGGTGCCCAAGCGAATTCGGCAAAATCCGCGATCGCTTTGTCGGCCGACTCCGACCCGTCGTACGCGATCGTGACGCGGACGGGTTGGTCGGCGTCGGCGAACAGGTCGCCTTGGCGAAACACCATGACGGACTGTTTCGCGTGGGTCGCCACGTCGTCGCTGACGCTGCCCAGGACGATCCGCGAAACCGGCGAATGCCCGATCGCACCGGTGACGACCAAGTCGGCTCCGAAATCGTCGGCGGCTTCCAAGATCGAATGCGACACGTGGCCGGCCATCGATTCGGTAGTCACCGTCCCGTTGCCCGCCAAGGTCTCCGCGGCGCGCTGCAAAGTCGCTTTGGCGATCTCCTCCTGCTGCTGCATCAGCTGAGGCACCCACAGGTCTGCCGAGGAATCGATCGGCACGTCGGGCGGGTTAACCACCGTGACGACCTTGATCTCTGCCGGCAAACGGGTAGCCATGTGGGCCACCGCGGAAACGGCTTCGTTGGAATCGGGCGAACCATCGACGGCGACAAGAATCTTCATGGCGATCACCTGCGGGAAAACTTGGGATTAACGTCCAATCTGACGCACCGCCGGCGGCGGAGCAAGCAACCGCAGCGGTGCCCAAGCCTCGGGACGGGGAAGCCAAGAATCCTGTCGTTGATCATTCGCCGTGATTTGCCGAGCCGAAACGAACCATCGGGACTCCGCCGCGAAAGCGGCCTGCGACAAATCGTCTCGCAAGATCGCGATTTCATAGGTCGTCGCGTCTCCGTTTTGGTGACTGGCGAAGTACCAAGTCGGTTGCCAAGCCGGATCACCGTCGACCGTGTCACGCGCCATCCGATCGGCATTCAGACAGAACTCGTAGCTCGTCAACAAGTCTCGGTCGACATCCAAACGTAGTCGTAAATGCTCGACGCCCGTCAAGTCATGATCACGAATGCGTCGAACACGATCTTGCACCGGAGCTTCGGCCGGCCTTTCGCTGGGTAGCCGAGGGCACCGCGCCGCGACGTAAAGATATTGTTCGTCGAACGACAGTTGAACGAGCGTTTCACCGCCGGCCCTGCGGGGAGGCTGCGATCGCCAGCACGCGTCATCCAGTTTGCCGTCAAGCCGAGGCGGTTGATCGGTAAAGGCCGCGGCGATCACGTCACGGTCACCCGAGGACAGCAAGGCCGACCAAGCTCCGGCACCGGCCGACTGCGCCAAACGTGTCAGTTCGTTGGAGTTTCCCGAAGCGCCGCCGGACAGCGATGCTTCGGCACCCGTCGCCACGATCGCCGCGTCATCCGCTTCGCCGGGCGTCGTTTCCTGCCAAGCTTTTGCGGATCGCCGGGCCAGCAAACGGAGCGGATGAAATTCCCATTGCAGATCGGCGTCTCTGGAATCGTCCGTGCCGGCGGGTGAACTCGCGTTGCTGCTGCCGGCGGCGGGATTCATCAAGGCTTGCAGGGTGGCGGCACCGCCGAGCGAGGGCGACCGGGGCAGAGATTGTCGGAAAACCGATTTTTGAATTTGAAAAGGAGACGCGGATGCCGGTCGGGGAGAGGATTCTCCGCCACCGTTTGGCAAGCCGATTTGGAACGGCGAGACCGGGACAACGTCGACGGCCGGCTTCACCCCTTCGGCGCGACTGTCGTTCGTTGCGAAAGGTTGCGAGACGGCAGCCAGGAGACTTCGGTTCTCGGCGCTCGACAGCTTGGCCTTCCAGCGGACGTCGGCCCACCTGCCCAAGCTGTGGTGATGAAAATCCTCGGCCAATCGCTTCAGCAACATTTGATGGATCTGGTCCAAACGTGTCGCGGCCCCTCCGTCGGGATCGCGGAGCCGAGTCGCCCGTCGGGCCCGTTCGGTCTGTTGCAACAGATCAAAAACGACGCGCAGTTGATCGGCCGAATCGATCTGGGCCAACAAGCCCGTGATCGCCGCGCCGACGGCGACCGAATCGATCGAAGCGGGCGGTTGCCGCCGGTCGACGTCGTTCGGATCGGCGTTCAGACGCAAGACTTTTTCCAAATTCACTTTCAACGTCAATCGAGCTTGCGCGATCTGGAGGTCGCGCCGCGATGCCGGTGGCAGTTCGGCTTGCCGTCGATGGCCGGCCTGCAAGGGCAATCCCGACGTGATCGATCCGCCGAGCGTCAAGTCGCCCCGCGCGTCGTACAGCCAACGCAAGGCCAGACGGTTTCCCGTCGATGTCGATTCGGCGAGACCACTCGTTGCGTCACGCGTCGTTGCACCGGAGAACATCATGGCGTCTTGCCGCAGGTCGCTGGCCAGCACCCCCAACGTCGGCAGCAGCGCGTTTTCGTGCATCAGCGTGTCACCGGAACGGCCGTACCGATAGCCGACGATTCGCAAGACGCCCGCGGCGATCGCGGCACGCGTCAGCCGTAGCCGAAAGGCTTCGGGAAGTTCCCGGTCGATCACGACGACCAGCGGGGAATGAATCGCCAGCCACTGTCTCACCGCCGTGTCGACGTCGGCGTTCGAGCGGACCGCGTCGTAGTCGACTCCGTCACCCCCGAGCATCGCGACCGCTTGGTGCATTCGGTCGATCGCCGTTTTCTTCTCCGGCCCGATGGTCCCCGGCGGCCGCTGGGGGTCTTGCGGGGGCGTCGTTGAATCGAGCAAGTCCCACCAAAGGACGGAGACCCGTTGACGCATTTCCAACGCTTCGCTGCCGATCAATTGCCAGGGAGTTCGTCCGGGCGACGAAGTCACGATCAACACCGAACTGGTGCGTCCGTTGCCGTGAGCGACCGACCAGTCTTCTTCGTCCCGCGCACGACGCAGGATCACGCCGTGATCGCCGGCGGCAAACACGACGGAATCACTCGGGTTTTGACAGACCGTTCGGACGGCCGAGCGGATCGGCGTCGCCGCGGCCCAATCGCTCAAGCGGTTTCGGCTGGTCGCCGGCGACACGGAGGTCCCGGCGCCCCCACCGCCTGGTGGGCCGGACGCGGCCTGTGCGCCTTGCCATCGTCGCCCGCCGTCGAAGCTTTCGAAGCGGTCGGTCAGATCGGCGAACGAGAAATTGCCGACGGCTTGGAACCGTCGATCGCCCGCGTCGTGGCGGACCGAGTGAAGTTTCGGCAAATCTTCACACGCACCGCGGGTCCACGAGCGGCCGGCATCGTCGGACACCAGCACGACGCCGCGGCTGATCCCGGTCACGCGATCGTACCCGCCCCCGACGATCACCGCCTTGCCGGCCGCGTCGATGGCGACCGATTCCAGGGCGGCATCGGTGCGACTTTCGGCCGTTTCCCAGGTCTGCCCCGCGTCGACCGAGCGCAAGATCGTGCCTCGGTCGCCGACGGCAAGGACGACGCGTCCGGCGGCCGCGATGCCGTGCAGCCGCGACTCTTGACGCAACCGCCGAGAATGACTGTACGCCGGCAGCGGATCCGGCGAAGCCGCCCCGGCCGGCCGAATCGTCGGCGGCCCCCATCCGGTCACGACGAATCCGACGGCGACCAGCCCGATCACCGTGATCCGCAGCGTCCGGGCGAAGGCGAGCGGTTGAAATCGCCGGCAATGCTTGCCGCCGGGGCGAACCCGAACGACCTTGATCATGTCATCCATCCCCGGACCATCCAAGTCGTGCCCAGCAACGCTGTCCAGCCGCCCACCAGGTTCGCCAGGACGTAGGCCGTCGCTGCGGCAGGCCGGCCCTCTCCGGCGGTGACCGCCGATTCGGCCGCGAAAGTGGAGAAAGTCGTCAAGCTGCCCAGAAAGCCGACCCGCAAGGCCAGTGTCCAATTCCGCGTCAGATTTCCCTCGACCAAGCCGTATTCGGCCAAGCCGCCCAACAATCCACATCCGAGAACGTTGGCAATCGTCGTGCCCCACAACGAAGTCCCCCCCGGGACGGCCATCGCTGCGACCGTCACGAAGTGCCGACAGACGGCCCCGCAGGCTCCTCCAGCCGCCACAGCCATGATATTCAGCCAACTTGTCATCCTGCCGGGCCGTTTTGAGCATTGCCTAAGTTCAGTGTCGAATTTACGTTAGCGTGTAGGTTCGGAGTTTCCGTCGCCCGAGACAATGTCAGTTTTCGGCGGTGATTCTCGGTTTCTCCGGCGCCTTGACCCGTTCCCCTGTCCGCCAAAAAGATTTCCCTCGACCGGATTGTCCATGAGCACTGTCAATTCTGACACGTCCACCGCCCGCGCCGCCTCGACCTCGGATGCCGGGTCCGTCAAGAAAGCGGCCGCCGAGATTCGCCCGCTCAACGGAGCCGACATCCTGGTCAAATCGTTGGTCGATCAGGGCGTCGACACGCTGTTCGCGTACCCGGGCGGCTGCAGCATGCCGATGCACCAATCGCTGACGCGGTACGGGGCGACGCTTCGCACGATCTTGCCCCGCCACGAGCAAGGCGGAGCCTTCGCCGCCCAGGGTTACGCCCGCAGCACCGGCAAAGTCGGCGTCGTGATGGCCACCAGCGGTCCCGGCGCGACCAACCTGGTGACCGCCATCGCCGACGCCAAGCTGGACAGCATCCCGATGGTCTGCGTCACCGGCCAAGTCCCCACCGGCGCGATCGGCAGCGATGCCTTTCAGGAAACACCGATGGTGGAAATCTGTCGTGGCATCACCAAACACCATTATTTGGTGACCGATCTGGCCGACCTGCCGCGGGTCATGAAGGAAGCCTTCCACATCGCCACGACCGGACGCCCCGGGCCGGTGTTGGTCGACATGCCCAAAGACGTGCAGCTGAGCACCGCCGAAGTCGACATGGATCCGGAAATGGAGTTGCCCGGCTACGACGTCCAGGAATCACCGATCCCCCAAGAAGCCATCCGACAAATCAACGCGGCGATCAAGCTGTCGCGTCGCCCGGTCATCTACGCCGGCGGTGGCATCATCTTGGGCGAAGCGACCGACCAGCTTCGCGAATTCATCCGCAAGACCGGCATCCCCACCGTCACCACCGTGATGGGCATCGGCGCGGTCGATCCGGACGACCCCTGTTCGCTGGACTGGTTGGGCATGCACGGTTCCGCGTACGCCAACTACGCGGTGCGGGATTGTGATTTGCTGATCGCTTTGGGCGTGCGTTTCGACGACCGCGTGACCGGCAAAGTGGAAGCGTTCGCCAAAGACGCCAAGATCATCCACGTCGACATCGACGGCTCGGAACTGAACAAAAACAAAGAAGCTCACATCCCCGTCCGCGGCGACGTGAAACGGTTCCTGACGCAAATGAACGAGATCGTCGAACCCTGTGACATCGACGCCTGGCGTGATCACTGCGCCGAACTGAAAGCGAAGTACCCGCTGAAGTACGACAACAGTTTCGACGGCATCCTGCAGCAACACGCCATCAAGACGCTCAGCGACATCACCGCCGACATGGACACGTACATCACCGTCGGGGTCGGCCAACATCAAATGTGGGCGGCCCAATTCTACAAGTTCCGACGTCCGCGGACTTGGCTGTCCAGCAGCGGCCTGGGCACGATGGGATTCGGGTTGCCCGCCGCGATGGGCGTTCAAGCGGCTCACCCCAACGCGTTGGTCGTCGACATCGACGGCGACGGCAGTTTTCAAATGAACGTGCAAGAACTGGCCACCTGTTTCTGTGAAGAATTGCCGGTGAAAATCTTGCTGCTGAACAACCAACACCTCGGCATGGTCGTGCAGTGGGAAGACCGCTTCATGGATCGCAACCGCGCCCACACTTACTTGGGACCGATCAAGCACAACGAAGCCAAGGGCAAAAGCGATGCGGATCGCTTCGAATACGCCAAGGAACGGTATCCGGATTTCGTCCAGATCGCCAAGGGTTACGGTTGCGGCGCGGCGACGGTCCGCAAGCAGGCCGACCTGGACACCGCGATCCGCGAAATGATCCGGTACGACGGCCCGTTCCTGCTGGACGTCGAAGTGCCGTACCAAGAACACGTCTTGCCGATGATCCCCGGCGGCCAAACCGTCGACGACATGATCTTGGAATAGGAAAGACGGAATCGATCGTGAGCGATAACCCAACGCGTACTGCAACTGATACTGTGCGACGTTGTGATCGACGACGGCTTGCAAGTAAGCCAGTTGAGCCGACTCGAGTGCCGCGATCGACTGCAGGGCTTCGATCGGCAGGCCTTGCGCGTCTTGAATCCGGCCGAGGTTTCGCTCATAAGAGTCGGTCGCCGATCGGATGGCCCGCTCGGCGAGCGCGATCTGCTGACGACGCGTCGTGACTTGTGCCGTGGCGGTGCGGACTTCCGCGGCGATTTCGTCCATGACGCGAAGCTTGGCGAAGCGGGCTTGTTGGACCCGCGCCGACGTTTCACGGCGGGCCGCTTTTTCGCCCAAGCCCAGACTGCGGGTTTGCCAGAGCAACGCGGCGTCCAAGTCGTAGCGGCTGTCGACGTCGGCGACGAAGTCCGACTGACGTTTCCGTTCTTTTCCGACGAACCGACGGTCACCGCGACGGTCACCCGCATGTCCGATCGATTGGATCAGAACAGTCGCACGATGTTGGTCGAAGTGGTGCTGGACAATCCGACGGGTAAGTGGCTGCCGGGCATGTTCGGCGAAGCCACGATCAAGTTGTCGACCAAAGACAACGTCGCCATCCCATCTTTATCCACGACGTCGCCGAAGTCGTTGATGATGCGGCACTGCAATACAACATCGTTCGCGTCAACGGAAAACGCAGCGTTTATTGTCCGCTGCTGCGTGAACCCGGTGAAAACACGATCGCCGTCGTCGATCGCATTCGCGAAGGCTTGGCCGATGAAATCCCCAAGATGAAACAGCGCCAGGACATTCCCGAGGCGACCGAAGTCACTTTGGTTTCCGACCAGTCCGGTTACATCCGCGACGCGATGCGAAATCTGCTCAATCAGGTCGGCCTGGGGGCCCTTTTGGTCGCCGTGGTGGTGTTGGTTTTTCTGCGACGATTCCTGCCGACCGTCGTCATCGTCGCGACCTTGCTGGTTTACTTGGTCCTGATGGCTCAGTTCCGATCGTTCGTCGATCCGTTGATCATCATGCCGGCGGTGCCGTTGGGCATCGGCGGCGTGCTGGTCATGCTGGACTTGACCGGCACGACGCTGAACATCCAGTCGGTGATGGGCACGTTGATGATGATCGGCGTCGTGGTCAACAATTCGATCCTGCTGGTCGAATTCGCCAACGGACGCTTGGCAGACGGCCTGATTGCCGTGCGTGATCGGGGCTTAGAAATGTCCCAAGTTCAGGTGATTTCGGCTTAACCGAATACGTCGGCGTCTTGCTGGATCACCATCACGTTGGGGCGTGCCGAGCTGACGTTCCAATAGTCGGGTCCCCAGCGGCCGGCTTCGACAAACATCGCGATCACGGCGATCAGCATGAACACCGTGCTCAAGATCAGCATCACCGTGTAAACGCTAGGCGGTTGTTTTCGGACCGGTTCATTCGAAGGTAGTGTCGACACGATCGCCCTCCTGAATGGTGCGGTTGTTGTAGTCGGTCAAGATTTCGGCGACCGCGCGATCGGGTTCGGTGTAGCGAACTTTCAAACGGGTCACGAAACTGCCGTCACGGGTCACGTCCAACAGGTGTCCGTCACGCAGACCGTCATCCGAGCCGATCGAAACCTCGACCTGCTTACGTTGTCGGTTGACGACCAGGACGTTGCCGTTCCGATCCGGCGGTGCACCGTCGAGCGGATCGTCGACGTTGATGCCCATCGCTTCGGTGACTTCCTCGAGCCGCGTCAGTTGCGTCAGCAGTTGCTCGTTGCGTTGTTTTTGGTTTTGCAGCAAGCCGGTCGCCTGGCTGACTTGGTCGGTCAGTTCGAGCGCCCGGGCGAACAAGGCGTCGCGATCTTGTTGTTCTTTACGAAGTTCGGAACGCAGGCTGGCGACTTCGGCGGACTTGGCTTCCAGTTCCGCGGCGCGGGCACGGTCCAGCTGAGCCAGTTCGGTGTTGGCGGCCCGTAATTCCTCGACGTCCGCGGCACTCTGCGTCAGCTGCTCGCGGGCTTCGCTGAGTTGGGTTTGCAGAGCGGCCAGCGAAGTCCGGCGGGCGGCTTGTTCGCGATCCAAGGCGGCTTGGCTGCGTTGGGCGGCGTCGCGAAGTTGTTTGTTGGTCGCTTCGATCGTCTCGATTTGCTGTTTCAGCCCGTCGGGGCCGAGGACGACTTCACGCCAATTCCGGTGCGAGGCGTTCACCGCGATGGCGACGATCATGAACACGACACTCAGCACAAACACGGCGAATGTCAGTGACTTCCCGAGGAGATTCATTAGCTGTGGGGTCCGAGCGGGTGGAGAGGTGAAAGAAAAGAGCGTGCCTGCAAGCCGTTAGGCCGCCTCACCGGCGGTCAGACGTCCTCCAGGAGTATAATTAGGGAGAAATTCGCGTGTCAACGAATTCACCCTCAAAAGCCAAGCTTCCCTACGTTGCCAACTTCGTGGTCGGTTCGCGCCGCCGGTAAGGGTGGTAGGGGTCGGGAGGTCGGGTTTCGGCTTTTCCCGGCTCCTAGGTCTCTTTGATCGTGTCGAGCGTGGCCAGGAACTTGTCGATCGTTTGCACGCGGGCTTGGACGTTCGGCTGGATCGCGTGCATGATCAGACGGGCCAGTCGGGGGTCCAGGTCCGGTGTCCGCTGTAGGATGGGCGTCGGCTCGGTCGTGTCGTGCTGCAAGGCGGCTTTGCCGGTGACGACTTCGCCCTGCCAGGGGTGATTCATCGTGCACAGGCAGTACGCCGTGACGCCCAGGGAAAAGATGTCGACACGTTTATCGGTCGCGCGGCGACGAACGATCTCTGGCGACATGTACAGCGGCGTTCCCGTGCGATTGCCCGGTGCCATGAAGGGCGGCTTCGCCGGCACGGTCAATCCGAAATCGATCAATTTCAATCCGCTCATGTCCGGCAAGCAGATGTAATTTCGCGGGCAGATGTCGCGATGGATGTATCCTTGGTCGTGAACGTATTTCAGCGATTCGGCCATGTCGCGGATCAGTCGGACTTCCGTGCCGGCGATCAAGTGCTGCTGTTTCTTGACGATGATTTGTTGCAGGCTCGGCCCTTCGATGTACTCCATGACCAGCACCGGCTGGCCTTTGGGCGTGACGCCGGCTTCGAAGGTCTTGACGACTTTGGGGTGCTTCATGGCCAGAGCGATTTCGCCCTCGCCGGGTTTTTTCAGGCCCTTGAAACGGGCTTCGAACAGATCGTGCTTTTCCATGTCCAGCAACTTGATACCGACCAAGCGATTGTTCTCGCGGTCTTTGGCGACATAGAAGGCGCTCATCGTGCCCACGGCGCTAGTCCTCATTCGTTCGAACCGGGCCTCCACGTCGATGACGTGGGCACCGGAGGAACCGAAGACGGCGCGGATCGAATCGAACAGTCCCATCTGGTCTTGTTGTCCTATTTGCCGCAATAGTCGATCGCGCGGGCGATCTCGGTCTTCATGTTCTTGCGCTGGACGATCCGGTCGATGTAGCCGTGTTCGAGCAGGAATTCGCTGGTCTGAAAACCCTCGGGCAATTCGATGCCGATGGTCGCCTTGATCGTGCGAGGCCCGGCGAAACCGATCAAGGCTTTCGGTTCGGCGAAGACCAGATCGCCGAGGGAGGCGAAGCTGGCCGCGACGCCACCCATCGTCGGGTTCGTCAACACGCTGATGAACAGGCCACCGGCTTCGTCGTACCGCGCCAGGGCCGCGGTGACTTTGGCCATCTGCATCAACGACAAGATGCCTTCGTGCATGCGGGCGCCGCCGCCGCTGGCGCTGATGATGATCAGCGGCAGATTCTGGACGGTCGCGCGTTCGACCAGTCTCGCCAAACGCTCGCCGACCACCGAGCCCATGCTGCCCATGATGAACGCGCTGTCGGTGACGGCAAAGGCGACACGCCGGGCACGGATCATGCCGGTGCCGGTGACCACGGCGTCGGTCAGCCCGGTTCGCTTTTGCTCGCCCAGCAGTCGTTCGGCGTACGGCCGGCGGTCGGAAAATTCCAACGGATCGACCGACCGAAGCTGATCGTTCATCGGCTCGAACGTGCCCTCGTCCAAGACTTGGGCGATCCGCTCGGACGCCGAGACATAGAAATGGTGCTCGCATTTCGGGCAAACGTTGAGCCTTTGCTGGACCTCTTTTTTATAGATCGATCCGCCGCAGCCGGGGCATTTCAGCCACAGACCTTCCGGGACACCGCGTTTCCGCGGGGGACTGGACACTTCAGCGGCAGCCGACTCGTCGGCCGAGGCTCGTTCGGCCGGGCCGCTGCCCGGGTTCGTCGTGGGCGGTTCGGAATTCACAGTGGCCATGCGGGGAGGGTTCGTTCGGCGGGATCACGGCGACGTGCCACTTCGGGCAAACGGCCACTCTAACAAAGCGTCGGTGTTAAACTAAGCCTTCGGGGACGAATTCTGCCACGCCGATTCGTTTTCCGTGAGCACCCGACCGGATTTTTCTCATCCGCCGGCGGCTCTCCGGCCCTCGCGATCGCCCGTGTCTTTCGCGTCTCGCCCTTCGGCCTGTGCCTCCACCACCCGTCTGAGAAAGCCGCTTGATGAAATTGCATTGTCTGGGGACCGCGGGCTACCATCCCAATGAGACCAGGCACACGTCGTGTTACTTCGTGCCCGAGGCCGGTCTGGTGCTGGATGCCGGCAGCGGCCTGTTCCGGCTGACCGATCTGATCCAGACGCGGCACCTCGACATCCTGATCAGCCACGCTCATTTGGACCACATCGTCGGTTTGACGTTCCTGTTGGACGTCCTCCATCGCCGCGCCGAAGTCGGCCGACCGGTCGAAAGTCTGCGGATTTTTGGTCAGCGAGCCAAGCTCGATGCGATCCGCACGCACCTGTTTTCGGACTTGATTTTCCCGGTACCGCTTTCCGCCGATTGGATCGCGATCGACGATCAGCCCAGGTTTCAGGCCGGCGGAGCGGAGATCGCTTGGCGGATCCAGCCGCATCCGGGGGATTCGTTGGGCTATCGGATCGACTGGCCAGGTCACCGGCTGATCTACGCCACCGACACGTCCGGGCAGATCGGCGACGCGGACGTGCAGTGGTGTGTCCAGGCCGGCCCGGAGGGCGAAAGCGAACCGAAACGGCCCGATTTGCTGATCCACGAGTGCTATTTTCGCGATTCGCACCAGGAGTGGGCGAAACAGACCGGGCACAGTTGGACGGGGCGGGTCGCGGAAGTGGCCGGCCGCGTCCGGCCGCGGCGGCTGTTGCTGACCCACCTGAATCCCCTCGAAACCGCGGCCGATCCGATCGACAGCGACCGCATCGCCGCCGTCTTCGACGGCGAACTTTTGATCGCCCGAGACGCTCTGGAAGTGTCGTACTGAACCGGAGCGGGCAAAAATCTGGGCTCTTGGGAGGCAAACCGGCCGGAACCGGCCAATTCCGCCTTGTCCCGAGTGGGCGGATCGCTACACTCTGCCCTTTCCAAAACACCCTGCCTGATACCGGCCAGCGTAGCTCAGTTGGCAGAGCAGCTGATTTGTAATCAGCCGGTCGTGGGTTCGAATCCCTCCGCTGGCTCTTGCACCGTGTCAGGAAAAGCGAACCCACCGACACGACTTTGAATGGACCAACAGGATCGCTAGAACAACAGATATCGCCAGAACAACAGATTTTTGAACAATTCGGGGGTTTGTCCGAGTGGTTAAAGGAGACGGACTGTAAATCCGTTGGCTATGCCTACACAGGTTCGAATCCTGTAGCCCCCAATCAGAGAAAGAGAAGCCGAGAGGTCACAGCCGGAAAGGCCGCCGTTCGATACCCGGACCGGCCGACGGCGTGTCGTCCTCTCCACACGTAACACGCGGGTGTAGCACAATGGTAGTGCAGCAGCCTTCCAAGCTGAATACGAGGGTTCGATTCCCTTCACCCGCTTTCGGTCTGCCGCTAGACGTCAAAAGCTAGCCGTCGACCGCCGGGTCCGCTGCTGTAGCTCAGGGGTAGAGCGCCTCCTTGGTAAGGATGAGGTCATGGGTTCAAATCCCATCAGCAGCTTT
>CAYVRC010000150.1:0-15166 GCA_964453205.1 uncultured Pirellulaceae bacterium
GCAAGGCGCAAATCGGCAAAGGCATGTGGCCGGCCCCCGATGCCATGGCCGCGATGGTCCGCACCAAAGCGGGGCATCCGATGGCCGGCGCCAACTGCGCTTGGGTGCCGTCGCCGACCGCCGCGACGCTGCACGCGATGCACTACCACCAAGTCGACGTGTTCGCGCGGCAACAGGAACTGAAAAGCCGGCCGCGTGCGTCGCTGACGGATATTTTGACACCCAGTCTGTTGGGCGATCGCGTCTTGACGGCCGAGGAAATCCAAGCCGATCTGGACAACAACATCCAAGGCATCCTGGGTTACGTCGTTCGCTGGATCGATCTGGGCGTGGGCTGTTCGAAAGTCCCCGACATCACCGGCCTGGGGCTGATGGAAGACCGCGCGACCCTGCGAATCAGCAGCCAGATGGTCGCCAACTGGCTGCATCACGGCATCACGCATCGCGATCAAGTCGTCGAGACTTTTCATCGGATGGGCCGCATCGTCGATCAACAGAACGCCGGTACCGACGGGTACCAGCCGATGATGGACGACACGGGTTCCGGCGAGGCGATGGCCGCGGCGATGGAACTTGTCTTTGACGGCCGCCGACGTTCCGGCGGATACACCGAACCGACCCTCACCAAATTTCGACGACTCAAGAAAAGCAAGAAGAACCAACCCTCATGAAGTACGGACCCGACATCGAACTGGATTTGGCGGAAAAAATCATGGCGTCGGCGAAGGCCGAAGCGGCCGAGCAAGGCTGGCCGGTTTGTATCGCGATCGTCGACAATCACGGCGTCTTGGTGATGCTGTGCCGGATGCCCCAAACCCAGCTCGGCAGCATCGAAGTGGCTCAGCAGAAAGCCGCCACCGCCGCGCGGTTCCGCCGGCCGAGCTTCTTTTTCGAAGACGCCCTGTCCAAAGGTGGTGGCAACATGAAATGGTTGCAGTTGCCCGGTTGCCTGCCGATCGAAGGCGGGTTGCCGATCGTCCAAG
Organism: uncultured Pirellulaceae bacterium; assembly: GCA_964453205.1. Lineage (GTDB taxonomy): Bacteria > Planctomycetota > Planctomycetia > Pirellulales > Pirellulaceae > Crateriforma. Next base: position 984 of record CAYVRC010000150.1, read on the forward strand.
AAGGCCAAGTCATCGGCGGCATCGGAGTTTCCGGCGTTTTGTCGACACAAGACGCCGAAGTCGCCCAAGCCGGCTTAGCCGTCCTCGCATAAAAGCTTTCCGACCACGCAGCCTAAGGCCGCGTCGACTCCGACACACCTGGATGCTCGGATACCGAGTCGGGCTCCGGGGCGACGATCCGTACTTTGGCGGAACTGTCGGACTTCACCCCTGCTTCGTCGTCCGCGGATCGATCCGCCGGCGTGAGGTCGTCGATCGCGGCGAGCGGCAGACGCCCCGAGCGTGAATTGCGGCCGATCAAGAAGCTGATCAGCAACAGCGTCAAGCATGACAGGAACATCAAGCCCGCCAGTCCGTAGGCCAGGGGGTCGACCGGCCGATCGCCGATCACACGCGACGTCATCGCGACGGCGAGGAATCCCGAAAGCAGGATCCCGATCACCGACAAAGCCCCTAGCGACCACGCGATGCGTCGCCGGCGATGCGGATTCAGCGAAACCACTCCCGCAAACAGCACGGGGATGCCCACCATCATCGGCAAAAATTCGGCGGGATATTTGGACGCCGACAGAAACAGCGCGGTCACGGTTTGGCCGCAAAGGACCAAGCCGAAAAAAATGATCACGCGTGCCATGGAACGTCGCCGCCTTGAAACGAAGGAAAATCGGTCGGTCAAACGCTTCGATCTCGTCGTCGAATCAACCTTCCGCCTAGGATACAGTTTAGCCCGGGCAAGCTTCAGGTCACTATGGCGAATCTCTCGACACCTTCCGCCGGGTGGTCTTCATGTCGCAGTGGCATCGATTGTCCCGCTCGACCAGTCTTATCGACCTGTCAACTGCCTTCACGAATTGCCACGTCATGCGTCTGCTGTTCGCCATCCCCCACTTTTTTCCCCGCCGCGGTCCCTCCGCGGCGTCCGAGCCGGACGATTTTCCCGCGACGTCGGATCCTCGATCAGGACCCGGACGGGCGACGCGACACGGATCGACTCATGGCCCGGCTGAACTGCGAGCCGCCAAGCTCGCCAAGACCGTGACTTCGCTGCATCAGCATCTGGGCGGGCGTCGCGGCATGATCCGTATCGCCGATCGAACCGTCATCCCGGCCGACGAGGCGGCCGCCACGGTGATCGACGTCCTGATCGTCACGAACGCCGAAGATCACTTGATCGCCGAGTCCGGTTTGAGTCCGGACCGATTCCGACAAGTGATCGTCGACGCTCCGCCGATGCATCTCGGGTTTGCCGCCCAGCGGACGCTCGCCCGGCGAATCGGCGAATACGAATTCTATGCTTACTTGGAGGACGACTTGGTAATCCACGACCCGTGGTTTTTCAGAAAACTGACGTGGTTCACTCGACAGGTCGGTGACGACAAGCTTTTGCAACCGCATCGGTACGAAGTCGGTACCGGCAAAGCGGTCGATAAGGTCTACATCGACGGCGACCTGAAGCCACACGTCGCCGGACGCTTTCAAGACGTCGGTGTGAAGCCGTCGCTGGAAGGCAGCGTTTTAGGCAGCCGAGTCCGCTTCGTCCGCCCGTTGAATCCGCACTCGGGTTGCTTCTTTTTGACCGGCGATCAGATGTCACGCTTTGCCGGTCGTCCCGATTTCGGGGTCGCGACCGGCGATTTCGTCGGCCCCTTGGAAACCGCCGCCACGTTGGGCGTGATGCGATGCTTTTCGATCTACAAACCGGAACCCGCGATGGCAAGTTTTCTGGAGATCCAGCATCAAGGCACCGACTTTCTGGACCTGATTCAGGCCTGAAGGACACTTTCGCCGAAGCGGTGGTCCGGATCGAACGCGCGACGCAACGAGTCTTCGATCTGCGTCCGCACCATGTGTCCCAGCAGAATCTTCGGCTCCGACCCGGTGTTCGGATCGCGGATCAGCAGACCGCACCGCCCCGAGTCTTTCAGACGACGGTCCAGCTCGGCCAGTCGGTCCGCGTCCCGCAGGGCCAACCAGGCCACGTTGGCCGCGGCGCTGCAGTGAAGCGTCAAGTCTAGGTCTCGACTCGCACGCACCAATTCATGAACGTCGCCCGGACGGATCGGAACCTTGACGACGGAATCCTCCGGTGCAGCGAATTGCAACTCGGTGATCGACGACCAAAACGCCTCGGCGGGCTGTTCGGCGACGATTTCGAGATCGGGGTATCGCGCGGAGATAGCATTCAGGGTCGCCCGATTCGCGGCGTCCGGACCGCCGACGCGAATCCAGATCGCGGATTCAGCGGGCACGAAATCGATCGCGTCCAGTTCCCAGGTCGAACCGGCCAATCGTGCGATCACTTGCAATGCTTCGGACAGGTCGTTCCCGAACAGTTTCGCCGATGTCGTCGCGACCGGCCGTGGGAACACTTTCATCGTGACTTCGCTGATCACGGCCAATCGGCCCAGGCTGCCGATGATCCACTTGGGAACGTCGAAACCGGCTGCGTTTTTCACCACTTTGCCGCCGACGTTGACCACGTCCCCGTTGCCGAGGACGAGTTTGCAGCCGAGCAAAAAATCGCGCAGCCCGCCGAATCGGAATCGGCCGGGTCCGGACAAGCCCGCGGCGATCGTGCCGCCCAAAGTCGCCCCGGCGGACGCCAACATCGGATCGAACGGCAAATACTGGCCTTTTTCACCCAGCGTGTCGATCGTTTCGGACAACGTCGTGCCGGCGTTGGCGGTGAACGTGAATTCGGACGGCTCGTAATCGATGATGCCGGAGTGTTCCTTCAGCGACAGCAACGTGACGTCGCGCGCCCGGGTCAAGCAGGGTTTGGATCGGCCGCCGACGGGCAAGATTTTCGGACACGACAAGATCGCGTCGCGGATCGCCGCGGTCGAATCGGCCGTTCGCATCGGGTCATTCACGCGAGAGTCCTCCGTCACGCTCCAGCGGATGCAGTCCGGTCATCGACAACGCGGGGGCTTCGGTGCCGGGAAACATTTTGCCGGGGTTGGAGATTTCGCCGGGATCAAACGCGTGTCGGATGCGATGGAACAAGGCGATCGTGGGTTCATCGAACATCTCGGGCAGGTAATCACGCTTTTCCATTCCCACGCCGTGTTCGCCGGTGATCGAACCGCCCATGCCGACGCACAGTTTCAGGATCTTGCCGGCGACTTCCTCGGCGCGTTCCAGTTCTCCGTCGACGTTGCCGTCGAACAGGATCAGCGGATGCAAGTTTCCGTCGCCGGCATGAAAAACGTTCGCCACACGGATGCCGGATTCACGGCTGATCGCCTCGATGTTGACCAGGGCTTCGCCCAGCCGTCCGCGAGGCACCACACCGTCTTGGACCAGGAAGTCGGGGCTGATGCGACCGACGGCGCTGAAAGCGGACTTGCGTCCTTTCCAGATGAACAGCCGATCGTCTTCGTCGACCGCCACCCGCGTCGCGAAGGCGCCGGTACTGGCCAAGAGCTGATCCAGTTGAACTTTCTCGACGTCGATTCGTTCCCGTGGACCTTCCAATTCCACGATCAATACGGCAGCGGCGCCGGGCGGATAGCCGCACGCCACGGCGGCTTCGGCCGCCTCGATCGACAGCGCGTCCATGATTTCCATCGCCCCGGGCAACAGTCCGGAATCGATGATCGCGGCGACCGCATCACCGGCCTTTTGCAGCGAATCGTAGCCGACCAGGACCGTGTGAAAGCATTCCGGACGCGGCAACAAACGCAACGTGATTTCCAGTGCGATGCCGAACAGGCCTTCGCTGCCGCAGAACAAACCGGTGTGGTCCGGTCCGACGCTTTCGGTACTTTCGCCGCCGAACTGAACGACTTCGCCGGTCGCCAGCACGGCCTTGATCCCCAGCACGTGATTCGACGTCATGCCGTATTTCAGGCAGTGCGCGCCGCCGGAATTGAACGCGACGTTACCGCCGATCGTGCAAATCGTTTGGCTGGACGGATCCGGCGCGTAATACAACCCGTGCGGCGCGGCGGCGGAGGTGACGTGCAGGTTCACGACGCCCGGTTGCACGACGGCGACGCGTTGATCCGGATCGAGCGACAGAATCTTGTTCAGCCGGTTCAGCGCGATGACGATCCCGTCGGCCACCGGCAGTGATCCGCCGGACAGGCTGGTGCCGCTTCCGCGGGCGACGAAGGGCACCTGATGATCGCGACACCAACGCACCGCCGCGATCGTTTCGTCGTCCGTTTGCGGCATCACGATCGCCAGCGGCTTGGACCGGAAAGCGGTCAAGCCGTCCGATTCGAAGGCGGTCTTGAACGCCGGGTCGCTGACGAAGCGGTCGGGCGGGAACAGGTTTTTCAACGACGACAAATCGGGTGCGGTCGCGGTGGTCATGAAAGCGACGTTGGTTGAAAGGGAAATCGTGTCGACGAGGAACATCCGAGGGCGGAGCGTTCCGACGACGACGGAGCGATGCGATCGTTTCAGCGTTGGGGCTTTTCGGCGTTGGGGCTTACCGTCGGGTCCAATCGAAACCGTTCAAATCCGCCAACGCCAACGCCAACGCGTGCGTGCCGTCTTTGGCGTGTCCTTGGGCCTTCACGGCCATGTAGAGCTGTTCGCCCAACGCCAAGCCGGGCATCGACAGTCCCATCCGGCGGCTCTCCGCCAACGCGATGCCCATGTCTTTGATGAAGTGTTCGACAAAGAAACCCGGGTCGAAATTATTTTCGATGATCCGCGGCCCGAGATTCGTCAGCGACCAACTGCCCGCGGCTCCCGAGGAAACGGACCGCAGAACGGTCGGCAGATCCAAGCCCGCGCGGTGGCCGTACACGAGCGCCTCGCAGACGCCGATCATGCCGGTGCTGATCAGAATCTGGTTGACCATCTTGGTGTGTTGTCCGGCACCGGCGGGACCCTGATGAACGATCGTTTTGCCCATCGCGTCCCAGCACGGTTGCAGCGATTCGACGACGTCGGCTTCGCCGCCGATCATGATCGACAAGATCCCTTCGCGGGCACCCTTGTCGCCACCGGACACCGGCGCGTCCAAGGAATGGACGCCTTTGGTTTTCGCTTTTTCGGCGATCTCGACGGCCAGCGACGGTTCGCTGGTCGTCATGTCGACGATCGTGTTTCCCGATTTGCAGCCCGCCAGCACGCCGCTGGTTTCGTCTAACAAGACGCTGCGGACGTCGGCCGGGAAACCGACGATGCTGAAAATCACGTCGCTGGCCTGGGCCACGGCTTGGGGGCTGTCCGCCCAAGTCGCGCCCCGGTCGATCAGCGGCTGGGCTTTGGGTTTGGTTCGCGTGTAAACGGTGGCGGCGAAGCCGGCGTCCATCAGGTGGCCGCACATGCTGGCCCCCATCACTCCGGTTCCGATCCATCCGATTTTCGTTTTGCCGGGTTCGATCATGGTGGTCATTGCACTAAGCCTTCGGTGACTTGCAGGAAAACATCTTCAAGACTCTTTTTATGCGATTCGACTTCCGCGACCGGAAAGCCTTGTCCGCAAAGCGACGCGACCAGGTTCGCTTGGTCGTGAACGTCGCCGTGAAATTCGAAACGGATCAGTTGGCCGTCGATGATCAAGTTTTGAACCTCGTCGATCGCTCCGAGCCAACGGCCGGCCTCGTCGACGCGATCGAGGATGCGTATTTTTAATTCACGATGCGTCGCTTGCTGATGCTGAATGTCTTCGACACTACCGGTGGCCAACAAGTGCCCTTGTTCGATGATGCCGACCGTGTCGCAGATTTCCGCCAGCTCGGTCAGAATGTGGCTGCTGATCAGGATCGTTTTGCCGCGATCGGCTAGCTCACGGATCATCTTACGCAGCTGGATTCGGGCGCGAGGGTCCAGCCCCGCGGCCGGTTCGTCCAGGATCAAGACGGCCGGATCGTGGATCAACGCGCGGCCCAAACACAGCCGCTGTTTCATTCCTTTGCTGAGCCCTCGGATCGGCTTGTCCGCCATTCCTTCGGTGCCGGTGAAATTCAACACCCATTTCAGACGCAGCGTCCGAGTGCGTCCGGTCAAACCGTAGGCCCTCGCAAAAAAGTCCAGGTATTCGCTGCAGTTGACGTCGCGATAGGTGCCGAAAGCGTCCGGCATGAAACCCAACCGTTGCCGCACGTATTCCGGATCATTGACCACACTGAACCCGTCGACAAAGGCGTCGCCGTAACTGGGCAAGTCCAACGTCGCCAGAATCCGCATCGACGTGGTTTTTCCGGCACCGTTGGGACCGATGTAGCCGAACACGTGGCCGCGATCGACGGCAAAAGAGACGTCGTTGACGGCTTTGGTCTTGCCGAAAAAGCGATGCAAGCGGCGCAGTTCGATGCACGCCCCGTCACCGGCGTGCACCGCCGGCACCTGATTCTCCGACGTCGTCTCGGGGGCTTGTTGATGCGGCCGGGACTCGGGCGGTTCGGCGGTTTTCTCTGTCACGGCAGCGTCCCCACGACGAAATGGATGCTCTCGACGACCTCGGCGTTCGGCACGGCCAATTCCCGCGTATCGACGTCGGCCAGTGCGATGAAGAATCCCGGTGGCAGTTCGCCTTTGAACAATAAGTAGTCTTGCAGGAAGCCTTCGAAAATACCGTCTTGCACCCGACTGAGATTCTCGGTTCCGAGCGTTTTGCGTCGCACGACCAGATTCACCAGGTCTTTGGTGTCGTCGGGGGCGTAACGACGATTGGCCAGCCGATTCCGGGCAACTTGCACGTCGGAAAAAAGTCGTTGCAACTGATAAATCTTGCCGAGCTTCTTCGACGCTTCGGTGGACGACAATCTTGTCACGCGACTCGTCGCCCCGCCGCCGGCGACCTTCGCGGCTTCCCAATACGTTCCTTCGGAATCACGTATCACGACGCTGCGAAGCTCGTTATCCAGCGTGCTGACCAGCGGGCGACCCGGAGGACCTTCCGGTGTCTCTGAAAAACTCGACGCCTGACGGGTCGCTTCCTCGGCCCAAGCCAGACGTCCGAAATCGGATCGCGGTCGATGGACGACGAACTGACGCTGATCGCGGGAGGGCAAAAAACCGGCTCCGAAACGCTGCTCGCTTTCCGTGACGACGACCTCGTCCGCGGTGCCCGATGCCTCGGTGGCGCGGAGTTCGAAGGAGGTACGGCTGCCGTCTAAATACGGGACGACTTCGGCATCGCCGGGAAAGACGAGACCCTCGCTGGGTTGGATCCCGGCAAAGTACGTGCTCCGCATTCGCTGGCCGGCGTGGCCACTGAACCCGTCGATCATCGTGATTTGACGAATCCGCGCCGAGGTGCCGAAGCCGTCCGCAACGACGCCGTATGTCAACAAGGCGGTCGTCGTCAGCAGCGCCAGGATCGGGGCGATTGCGAACATCAAATGCAGTCGACCGGTCTTGCTGGTCCAACGATACGCCACCGGACCGACCAACACGACGAACAAAAAAAGTAGTCCGATGAACGTGTAAACGGGCGGCTGGGCGACACCGGGGATCATCCAGTTATAAAAGCGACTGTCGCCCAACAGCGGATCGACGCCGCGACGAATGATCTGACTGGCGAACGGATTCCAAAGCTGACGATCGACGTAGTCCCAGTACGGATCAAACATCTCGGTGCTGAGTTCGTAGGCGGGCACGCCGTGCACTTTTCCCGCGCCGACCCGCATCGTCCATGGCAAATCACCTTGGAGGTATTCGTCGGCGGCGGCTTTCAGTTGGTCTTCGGCCCGGTCGATCGCCTCGATGACGTCCCCGGGAAGCGGGAGGACTTTTCCGTCGGCGTCGCGGAGCAACGATTCCCAATTCACCACGAGGGTGGCGAAATCGTTCGGAATCATGACGGACCCGCTGCTCCCGCCCCCCATGAAACTCGAAGCGTTCGCGTTCGTCGCATCGACGTCCGCCTCGGGCGGAAAATCGGCTCGTGCCAATTCGTTCCAACTCGCCACGGTGGGTTGCCGCAGTGCGTTCAGCTTGCCCAACGCCTGTGTCAGTCCGGCCTTCGCCGTCATGCGGGCCTGCGATTGTTCGACCGCGGTGCCGGAATCCTCCGATCCCCCGACCACGCCGAGCATCGGCTGCAGGCTTGCCGGATCGTCGATGTCCAGCACCACCAGCGAGCCTCCCGTCAGCACCCAGTCCTTGATCGCTTCGGCGCGCCCGGGATGCTGATCCCGCAAGGCTTGCAAGTCGCGTTGACGGATCACGACGGCGGCGAACCTCGAATAGGCGCGCCAGTCCCGCGGCGATTGACCGGCGTCCAATTGCGTCCAATCGGGTCGCACGCGGTTTTCTTCCCCGGAGTGGTCCGGCGTCGATCGGATGATGCGCCGGATCACGACATCGGTACCCGTCGTTCCCACGTTCGGCCGCAACGACATCGCGTCAACGCCAGGAACCGCGTACACGTCTTCGCCGCTGCCGATCGGATTGAGAAGCAGCAGGCGAGGCTGCACCTGACGATCGATCGTTTCTTGAATCCGTTGCCCGACCGTCTTTCGTGCGAACGAGATCAGAACGACGCAGGCCTCGAGCGGGCGGCCTTCCTCCATCAGCGTCAGTCGGTACGTTTTTCCGATCGTGTAACGAGGAAACATTCGCGAGATCGTGACCGTCTTGGTGCCTTGCTTCACGCCGAGCGGCAAGTCCACGACGATGAGGTTGCCCGGCGGAAGCGAATCTTCGGCGAACTGTTCGATCCGCAAGACGAATCGACGGTCGGCCGGAAAGGTGCCCGCCGCCGCGAACGTGATCTCGACGGGCACGTAGCCGGCGTCGTCGCACTGCGTCACGTCGATGTCGACGCGGAAACCGAGCCCCGTCGCCGCTTTGGTCGGCAACGTCACGCGGTCGACTTTGATGTCGTCGTCGCGAAGCAGGGGGGCCATTCTCGGGGACAGCGGCTGAGCGATCGCGGCGAGGCCGCCCCACAGCGACAGCACCACCGTGATGACCGGCAGCCGATTTCGGATCGACATCACGCTTCCTTTTCGCGTGGCGGCAACCATTGAGGCGGCAATTGGTCCTCGGCGAACGGGCTGCCCTCGAGCAGGTCCGGATCACCCCGCTTCCACAACACCGAAAAGCTCAGCGCGATCAGGAAGCAGATCGCCAGCGCGGCGAACATGGCGACCAAATAAACGACCGCCACCATGAAGGCCGTCGCGATCGCGCCGCCTTCGCCGGCCGCCCTGGCCAACGCGTACAACACCGCGCCGGCGAACGTGAAGACGAACAGCATCCGGATCGAAATCTGTGGAATCAGCCGGCTGCGCTCGATCGGTTGAAAGGATGACGGTGGCAGCGAGGCGGCCGATTCGAGCTCGGACCGGGGTTGAATTTCGCCGTTCATGCGGTGGTTTCAAAAATCAGACAAGGGACGCGGCGCGAGAAATGCAGTTTACCGCAACCGTCCGGCCGACGGGGACCTGGGCGGCCGACTTCGTGGAAACCAGGACGCCCCGGGCGGCATCGAATCGGTTTCACGGTGAGCCTCCCTTGCTTTCGACTTATCCTGGACACGGCCCCGCCGATTTCGCTACGAAGGGGGTTCTTGGCGGAATTTCACCGGATCGAAAGCCCCATGCGTTGCCACGCGAATCGACGCTGCCCCAATCCTCATTGCAAACTGGAATGCCGTGACGAAACGACTTCGCCTCCGCCGTGGCATGACCGGCCGCTTGATCATCGCGTTCGTACTCGCCGGGATGCTGTCTTGCCGGTCCTCCGGCATGGTGGCGGCCCAGCAACCGGCGGCCCAGCAACCGGCGGCGACACGCTACTGGAACACCTCCTGGTCCCTGGACTCGATCGACGCCGGGAAACTGAATTCTCGGCTGAAAGCGATCGGCATCGATTCGGGTTTGCAAATCGAGGGAACCGTGTCGGTCGAATTCGATGTCGGCATCCCGATCAATGACCTTCGCAACGCCAAAGCTTATCGTTTGTCGGGCACACTGACCTCGCCGAACTTTGGGATCGAAGACATTCGCTTGGCCGACTTCACCGCCGACGTGAAGTACGCCGACGGGCTGCTGCGACTGGCCGACCTGGAGACCCGTTTCGGACGACGAGGCTCGATCGCCGGCCGGGCTCAGATCGAAGTCACCGACGACCGCCGGTTTGCCTTTGAAGTCAAAGCGAACGACGTGACTTTGGACGATTTTTCGGAGTCGTTCGGTGACGCAAACTGGGTCGACGGCAAGCTGGATTTGGTCTTGTCGGGCGACGGAAAATTGGGCGACCGGGCTCGGGAGGAGATGACTTGGCGGGTCGGCGGACGCGTCGCTTCGCCTTCGCTGGCCGTCGCAGGCGTCGACGTGGGGTTGATCGAGCATCGTGTCCGCTTCGACAAGGAAAGCTTGCAGTTGACGCCTCTGGCCGAGGAGGGGGCGAGACGCGTCGACTTGACGATCGGACGGGTCGACGTGGCTTATCGATCGGGAGAACGAGCGATCGACTTGGACATCCGGCAGGCAGAACTGTTCGGCGGAAACCTGTCCGGGACCGCTCAACTGGGCACCGAGGAAGAAGCCGATTCGGTGCTGGATGTGGAAGTCGACGGCGTGCGGCCGACCTGGTCGTTGCGCCCCGACGACCCGTCGATCGGATCGCTCGCCGCTACCATGGGCGGACGCATTCGGTGGACGGTCGACGGCAGCGAATGGATGCAACCGACCCGGCACAGCGGATCCGCGGAGCTCCGTCTGGGCGAAATCGAACTGGCCGGTGAGAACGTCGGCGGCATCGAAGTCGCCGTCGCCGCCGACGGGGGAAACGTTCGCATCCGAGGCGACGGCCGGTTACTGGGCGGCAGTGTTTCGGTCGACGCGACGGCGGAGTTTCAGCCCGGGGATGAGTGGACGGACTTCGTCGCCCGCGCGGACTTGCGGACATCGAAACTGATCATCGGCGGCACGGAAATCGGCAACGATCTCCGCGGCCGGCTGAGTTGGTCCGATCGCACGCTGACCGTCGGCACGCTTTCGGGCGGTTACGCGGGCGGGCAAATCCGCGTCGCTGGCAAAGTCGTGTTCGAACCGGATGCCGATGGCCTTCGCCCTGACGCCCGTTTGGACGTCCGGCTTGTCAGGATCAACGTCAAACGCGGTTTGGTCTGGTTGGGCGAAAGCGTCACCGATCCGCTGGACGGGACCGCATCGGGACACTTCGCGGTCACGACCCGCGGCGAAATCGCGATTCACGGGCGTTTGGACGCGCAAGCCTTTCGCGTCGGCGGCGTGTCGCTGGGCGGCGCGACCACGGGCGTCAGTGGCAGTGTCGCTTGGGACGGATCGAACTGGCGGCTTCGCTTTCGCGACGTCCGCAGCGAGGTGGGACGCGGTCGCCTTGTCGGCGAAGCGACGCTGAGTCATTCCGCGGGCAGCCCCAACGGATTCGATTTGCAAAGCCGGTGGCGTGCCGATCGCGTCGACCTGGTCCGATTCGCCCGCGACCTGGGCAGCCGATCGTCGATCGCGTCGGGTGAAGTTTCCGGCCGGGTCCGCTTGGGGGGGCGTCGGATCGTTTCCACCAAAGATCTGTCCGGACGTTTCGATCTGAAACTCGGCGACACTCGAGGCGCGGCGATCCCGGGACTGGTCAGTGCTTCGAGATTCTTGGGTCCGCTGTCGCTGGCCAACACCGAATTCGACGCCGGACAAGCCACAGGAATCGTCCAGGGCGGCGTGCTGGTGCTACAAGAATTTTGGCTGCGGAGTCGAGAGGCACTCGTGCATGCCGACGGCCGGATCGTCCTGGCCAACGGGGCGATGGACATCGAAGCGACAATCGCGACGGGCGACTTCACCACGTTCGCCGATGGTTACGTGCAAACGGCCCAGCAGTACGCGCTGCGAAGCTTTTTACCGACGACGGCGCTGATCGATCTGACTCGAATCTGCCGGGACCGCACGATCGTGATCGACGTGCTGGGGACGTTGTCGGATCCCCGCGTGCGGCTGCAACCGCTGGCGACGATCCGCGAAGAAGCCGGCCGTTTTCTGATCCGCGAAATCATCCGAATCGCCGCCGCCGACTCGATCGACGCTCTGGCCGACTGATCAGGGAGGTCGCGACCAGGATTTGATCGCAGCCGGAGTCCAGGAAGGCATCGACGTCGGCGGTCGTTCGGACGCCGCCGCCGGAAACCAGCCGAAGCGGATGGGAACAGCGTCGTCGCAATCCCGCCCCGACGCGGCGACAAATTTCCACCGCCGACACGTCGCCGGTTCCCACCGCCGTGACGTCCAACACGATCACCGTTTCGATCCGTTGATCGATGATGACATCCGACCAATCGTCCAAGCCGCCCGCGTCGGAAAGGAACCGGCCGTCGCGAAAATCCAAGCTGACGGCGACGCGACCGCGTGAAAAGAGTCCGCAAGCCGCCGAGACGGCGTCGAGATCCCGCACCGATTCGGTCGCCAAGATCAATCCGAAATTCGCCGAAGCGATTCGTGCGCGAAAGGCATCCGGTTCGTCGCCCCGGAAGCCCACGTCGACTCGCGTCGACCGCTGAGCGTCGACCTTGCCGAGCACGGTGGTGATCCGGCGGATCTGGTCCGCTCGGCCCGCCAACGCGTCAAGATCGGCAAGGTAAAATTGCCTCAGGCCCAGACCGCGGTAGTGATTCAGCAATCCCTGCGGCGAACCGACTCGGCGGCCGCGAACGATGATCGGTTGGTATTCCGCACGGTTTCCCGCGACGGCATGAACCGCACGGCCGCCCGCCAGATCGACGACGCCGATCAGACGCTCCGGGTCCAGCCGGGGGTGCAAGTGGACTCGCCCGGCGGTGTCCGACTGCAACAAGAATTCGGATTCGGCGAAACCGCCGCGGCGTCCGGCCGACACGATGATCGCCCGCCTGATTCTAGGAGGGCAACGAGAACAGCGTTTCGACTTTGACGATCGCGTAGTCGTCGGGAAACGTGTGAATCGCTTGCACCAGCATGCTTCGTAATCGCATTTCGATGTTGACGTAACTCAACGCGCCGAATGCCATGCGTCCGCTGGAATCGAAGCGGTGCAGCAAGCCTTCGGTGGGCCCGCTGCCGAGTTGCTTTTGCACCATCCAGAACATGCTCGGATCGACGGATTCCAATTGGAAATGGGTGCGATAGTTCGCGCCCGAGCGGCATTCGACGGTTTCGGTGCGGCTGCCCTTAAGCGGTTTGGCCAGCAAGCAACGTCGCTTGGGCAGCGGTTGCGTGGCCCCGGTGGCGACTTCGCAAATCGTCGCTCCCCCGCCGTTCCAAGTGACGACGTGACCACAATTGGTGATCTCGATGCGGGCTTCGTAGCTGCTTCGCTCGATTCGTCGTGATTGATGCACCACGTACAATTCCGGGTGCAGCGAACGACTGAAGACGTGAAAGGCTAATTCAGCAACTTTGGGGCGAACCGAAAGCACGGGCGCGGTGTCCGAGTGAGTTGGAAAAGGGAAAGAGGATCGCGGCGGACGGTTGCGGCGATCCTCCGGGACATTCTTTACCCAGAATATCGAACCGCAAGAATCCTGCCGGCGGCTATGAAACCTGTCTGACGCACCGGCCTCTGCGATTTCGCTTCAACGGGCCTGGGTGTCGTCTCGGACATCCGCATTATACGCTGGCCCCGTTGGCTAGCGCAAGAGCGTTTACGCCTGCGTCGACGAAGAATATCTTTTTCGTCGCGACCCGCTTTTTCCCATTGACTTTCACCGCTTCGGTCGGCCCATGGTCATCGTCATCGATAACTACGATTCGTTCACCTACAACTTGGTCCAGCGACTCGGCGAGATCGACGGCGACGTGGACGTGCGAGTCTTTCGTAATGACGAAGTCAGCGTGGCGGACATCGCGGCCATGTCACCGTCGCGACTGTTGATCTCACCCGGACCCTGCACACCCAACGAAGCCGGCGTCAGCGTCGATTGCGTCAAGCAGTTCGCGGGTAAAATTCCACTGTTGGGCGTTTGCCTGGGTCATCAATCGATCGGCCAAGCACTCGGTGGCACGATCGTTCGCGCCCCCGCACTGATGCACGGCAAGACCGACGAAATCTTCCACGACGACTGTGGCTTATTCGCCGGAATCGAAACGCCGTTCATCGCGACGCGTTACCATAGCCTGGTGATTCAGCCTTCATCGCTGCCGCCCGATTTGGTCATTTCAGCTTGGACCGACACCGGTGGCCAACGACAAATCATGGGTGTGCGGCACCGCAAGTTCCGCATGGAAGGCTGGCAGTTTCATCCGGAAAGCTTTCTAACG
>CAYVRC010000151.1:0-15090 GCA_964453205.1 uncultured Pirellulaceae bacterium
ACGGTCAGTTCGACCGCCGCGCCGTCGCTGCTGGGGGCGACGCGAATCAGCACGGTGCCGCCCGAGGGCATCGCCTGCCTGGCGTTGATCAACAAGTTCAACAAGACACGCTGGATCTGATTCCCACTGGCGTGAATCCGGGGCGTCGCGTCGGACAGGTCGGTTTCCACGGCGACCCGGTACTTTCGCATCTCGCGTTCGAGCAACACGAGCGAGCTTTCGACGATTTGGCCCAGGTCGGTCGGCTCGAGCGAATCGCCCCGGTTGCGTGCTTGAGCCAAGATGGTTCCGGTGATCTTGGCGGCCCGCTCGGAAGCTTCCAGGATCTTGGTCAACGCTTTGTTGCGACTGGCCGTGTCTTCGTTCCGCAAACCCAGCTTGGCGTAGTTGATGATCGTCATCAGCACGTTGTTGAATTCGTGCGTCGCGGTCCCCGTCAAAGCCCCCAGCGCCGACATCGCTTGCATCTGTCGCATCTGAGCTTGCAAGGTTCGGATCTGCTGTTCGGCATCGATGGCGGGGCTTGCCGGTTGTGGACCTTCAGCGGCCTGCGAAGACTCAGCCGCCTGCGAAGACTCAGCCGCCTGCAACGATTCAGCGGACTGCATCGTGTCGGTGGGTGGCATCGCGTCGGCGGGTCGGGACGAACTGGGCATGACGTTTTCCGGCGTGTGGGCGGAGGCTCGCGTCGGACGTGGACGCGGTCGGGGCACCAATCGATCGTGCCCCGGTTGATCTATCGTCGAATCCCGCACGCCTGCTACACCCGCTAAATTCCGCGCGGCAAACCTTGCCAAAGCGCTGCTGTCCGATTCAATCCCCTCGATCGACATGAAACCGCCAGCCACCGATCACGTCGTCAGCCGGTTGAGTTGGCGGATCCAAGACGCCACCCAAATGGGCTTTCATGTTCGCACCGAACCGCTCGACGGGCGGGGGGCGGACTGGTGCCAAATCGGGCAGCGCAAGATTCTGTTTTTGGATCTGACGCAAACCGCCGCCGAACAATTGGCCCAGTTGGACGAGGTGCTGGCCGAGTTTGCCGCCGCGAAACTCGCCCGATCCGAGGACGCCCGGTCCGAAGAAGCCCTGGCGAAATCAGGTCCCCGGCGAGCCGCCTGAGCGAAACCCGGTCCGACGGTGTCGCGGCCACGGTTCGGCGCGGCCACGGTTCGGCGGACGCATCGCCGGTTGCTGGAACCGTTCGGGGCCGTTGATCTACACTGACCGCTGATCATCAGCGATTCTCGCCGCGTTTGCCGGCCGCCTTTTCTCCGGGATTCCCCGCCGTGTTGTTTTTTGGCCGCATGAAACTTTCCTCCGCCGCGGGCTTTTGCCGACGGTTCGGCATCGGACTGCGTGCCGGAGCCGACCTGATCGCGCTCTTGCGGGCGGAAGCCAAGCAGGGGTCGGCGGCCCAACGAGACGCCTTGAACTCGCTGGCCGATCAAGCGTCCGACGGGACCCAGTTGAGCGAGGCGATGAAGTCTCGCGGCGGCTTCTTTCCGCCGCTGATGCAAACGATGACGAAAGTCGGCGAGTCGACCGGACGGCTGGAGCGGACGATGCTGTCGCTGGCCGATCATTACGAAAACCAAGTCGCGCTGCGACGTTCGTTCGTCGCGTCGATCACCCTGCCGATGCTGCAGCTTCTCGCCGGTCTGGGGGTGATCAGTCTATTGATTTGGATCATGGGCATTTTGTCGCCCCCGACCGGCGGCGAGATGACGGACATCTTGGGCTTGGGACTTCGCGGCAGCCGGGGCGTGCTGGTGTTCTGGGGCTACATCGCGGTGATCATGACGATCTTGTTGGGCAGTTTGTGGGCGTTCAGTCGCAACGTCGCGGGCGTGCAGAATCTGATTCCGTTGCTGTACATGATTCCCGTCATCGGGCCGTCGCTGCAAACGATCACGCTGTCACGTTTTTGTTGGACGCTGTCGCTTTCGTTGGACGCCGGACTGGACCCGATCCGAGGGATCGATCTGGCGTTGGACAGTACCGACAGTGACTATTACCGCGCCGGGACCCGGCACGCGGAGTCCGCGATTCGGCGCGGCGCGACCTTGTCTGGGGCGTTGGAGGCGACGAAGTTGTTTCCCGATGACTTCATCAGCCGCGTCGAAGTCGCCGAGCTGTCCGGGACCGATGCCGAATCGATCGACGGCTTGGCCCGAGAATACGACGAGCGGGCCAAGACGGCGATGAAAGCGATCGCTCGGTTGGCCAGCGGCGTCATCTGGGCGACCATGATCCTGGTCCTGCTGTTCTTCATCGTTCGTCTGTTGATGACCGTGCTGGGGTTCTACAGCATGGCACTCGAACCGATCTGAGCCGCCCGACGCGACGACGCGTTTCCGGTGGCGGCCAAGGATTTCGGCCTTCAATCCATCCGCACGCCGATGGTCAGCAAGATGTTCGCATAGCGTTGCTGGTCGGCGGTTTGGATCGTCAAAGTGTGGTCGTTCGTTTCGACGGCTTTGTAGAAATCCCATTTCTCGATCGGCTGAATCGCCAAATCCAGCCCCGCCTGGGCGATCGTGCGGCGATAGTCTTCCCAAACCGGAGGATCGCCGTCGAGCGCGTAGGGGCCTTCGGTCTCCGTCTGCATCGTTTCGATCCGTTCGACCGGAACGGCGGACAGGACGGCTTGCAACACCTGATCGCACGTCACCACCCCGGGCATCAAGTTCAAACTCACCAGTTCGGCGTGCGGCCCGCGTTTATTCAGCGCCGGATAATTTCCGTCGGCGATCAGCACGGTGCTGTGGTGGCCCGAAGCCGCCAGAATGGAGCTGATTTGCGGGTGAATCAGGCGAGATCGCAGCATGAATAGGACTCTCGTTCTTGGCGGGCGTGGAAACACAACGGCGGTGCCGCGAGCGGCATTTGGGCCGTAGACTGTCGGCCGACGTAGGACCGACTTGCCGAGGTCTAGAATACGGAAACGGTCGCGATCGGGCGAGCCAACCCACTTGATTCGGATGATTTTTCAACGTGCTGGAAAAACGACTACGCCTGGGCACCTTTTTCGGGATCGACTTGTTCGTCCATTGGACGTTCGGTTTGTTGATCGCGTACTGGGTGGCGACATCCTGGTCCGAGGGCGCTCTGGGTGTGGTCTTCAGTGTGGCCAGGCTGCTGGGCGTGTTCGCCTGCGTCACGTTGCATGAATACGGCCACGCGTTGACGGCCCGAGTTTTTCATGTGCCGACCGTCGACATCACGTTGCTGCCGATCGGCGGCGTGGCAAGACTCAAACACATGCCGCGGGTTCCCAGCCAAGAATTATTGGTCGCGGTCGCCGGACCGGCCGTCAACGTCGTCATCGCTTTGCTGTTGATCGTCGGGATCGCGGCCTACATGGGGTTGAACGCCGCGATGGGCTGGGGGCTGGACCGCGAGACGATGATCGACGTCGGTGACCTGTTGCTTGAGCCTTCGTTTCGTGGATTCGTGCTGACGTTGTTGCTGGTCAACATCATGCTGGTCCTGTTCAACATGATTCCGGCGTTTCCCATGGACGGCGGACGCGTGCTGCGAAGCATCCTGGCGATGATGATGAATTATCGACGTGCGACATTCATCGCCTCGCGGATCGGAGTGGCTTGCGCGATTTTGATGTTGACTTTCGGACTTTACACGGGCGAATTCATGATGATCCTGATCGCGGGCTTCATCGCGTTCGCCGGAATGAACGAAGCCCGTCAGGTCGACGTGATGGAATCACTGCGTGGCCTACGGATCGGCGACGTGTTGATTCAAAATCCTCAGCACGTCTCGATGGACACGCCACTGGGTAAGGTCGCCTACGACTGGCACCGGTCGCCCGCGACGGTCTTGCCGGTCACTTCCTCGGTGGGCAGCGTGGTCGGCGTGATCGGGTTGAAAGAAGTCGCCCGAGCGATCGATGACCAAGTCGACCCGATGACACCGATCGGACAACTGGCCGATCACTCGGTCCACCCGGCGTCGCTGGACGAAGACTTGGAAACGATCGTGTTGTCCGGCGGCCGACAGCATCGGGTGATCCCGGTCACCGGAGACGCGGGCGAATTGGTCGGGATGCTGGACCTGGACACCTTGCTGGCCCGCGGCGCTCTGCGGGCGATCGTCCCGGTCGGGCCGCCGCCGCCGGCGATCGACGGTCCGCTCGGCACGTCGTCTGTCGACACGAATCCGTACCGGCCGCCGGAATCGCCACGATTCGACGCCTTGTCGTGAACGGGCTTGCGATCAGTTCCCGCCTCGCGGGGTCAATCGCTACGACCGGATCAGCCGGCGGCCGGGCCGGCTGAGTCCCCCCGGCCGGCCCCTCCGTCGCGCCCCCGACGATAGAATTGACCTAGCTTGTTGTTGCCGAGTCGGATCGGCTGGGCGATCCGCGCCGGCGGTCGGAGGCAGATTTGCTGATTTCGCGCGCCCCGAGTCGGTGAAGAATCCCGCCCAACCCGTCGGCAACCTTTTGTCGGTCCCGTAATTTTCCGCGTGAGCGTGATGACTGCCTCCATCGTCCCCTTCATCGAGCGTCTGTTCGTCGGCCCGGTCTGGCCGGCCTCGGTCTTGGTCGGCGTCATGCTGGCCTACGCCCTGGTCGTCGCGATCGGTCTGTTCGATTTTGACTTCGCCGGCGGTGCCGGGTCGGACATCGACGGCGGCGGTCTGCAGGGCGAAGGCATGCTGGATCATGCCGCCGACGGCGGCGCCGTCAGCGGGATCGGCGCGATGACGCTGCGTTGGTTGAACCTGGGAAAGATCCCGCTGGTGATCTGGGGTTCGATCTTCACGTCCGTTTTTTGGGCGATCAGTTATGCACTGTGGTACGGCTACGACTGGCAACATTATTCGCCGGACTTCGTGCCCAGCGTGTTGCTGACGATTCGCAACACGGTGCTGGCGACCAGCATCACGAAACTGTTCACCGACCGCTTGGGTTTCCTGTCGCGACGCGGGCCCACCTTCGAAGCCGGTCGATTGATCGGCAAAACATGCGAAGTCTCGACCAGCGAGGTCACGCCGTCGTTCGGTCAAGCCGAATTCAAAACCGACGCCGCCCCTTTGCTGCTGAACATCCGCACGACCAGCGGCACGCTGCCCCGAGGCACGACCGTTGAGATCATCGAATTTGATTCCGAAAAACGAGTTTACAAGGTGGCCGCGTCCACCGACACCGCCGTCTAAACCGAGTTGATTCCACCATGCTTGCGCAATTGATTACCAACAGTATGCCCGCCGACTTTGCGATCATCTTGATCGGGCTGATCGTCATCGGGCTGTTCTTGGCCGCGGCCGTTTTCAAGAAATGCTACATCAAGGTCGGTCCCGATTCGGCACTGGTCCGCAGCGGTTCGGGCGGCTTGCGGGTCGCCACCGGTGACGGCATGTTCGTCGTCCCGCTGTTGCACCAGCACGAGTTCATGGACCTGACGCTGAAGTCGTTCGAGATCCATCGTCAGGGCAGCGAAGGTTTGATCTGTCATGACAACATCCGAGCGGACATCAAAGTCGCGTTCTTCGTTCGCGTCGATAAAACACCCGAGGAGATGAAGGAGGTCGCCCAGTCGATCGGTGCCAAACGTTGCAGCCAGATCGATACGCTGCGGGAATTGTTCGACGCCAAGTTCAGCGAAGCCTTGAAGACCGTCGGAAAGCAGTTCGACTTTGTCGACTTGTACGACCAGCGGGACAAGTTCAAAGAAGAAATCCTAAAAGTCATC
The DNA here is from genome assembly GCA_964453205.1 of uncultured Pirellulaceae bacterium. Taxonomy (GTDB): domain Bacteria; phylum Planctomycetota; class Planctomycetia; order Pirellulales; family Pirellulaceae; genus Crateriforma. The sequence continues at coordinate 5,718 of CAYVRC010000151.1, forward strand.
GGCACCGATCTGAACGGTTACCGCTTGGACGACGCCGCGATCGACTACTTGGAACAAACACCGCTGGAAATGTTGTCGCCAGGCAACATCCTGGACGCCGAGGGCATCAAGAAGATCACCGAATTGACGGCCACGGAGAAAATCAAGGAAAACCAGTTCACCCGTGACAAAGAAAAAACGCTGAAAAAGCAGGACGTCGAAGCGGAAGAAACGATCCTGGAACTGGAACGGCAACGCGTCGAAGCGGTCGAAAAGCAGACCCGAGAGATCGCCGAAATCACCGCCCGCGAGCAAGCATCGGCGGCCAAGGTGCGGGAGGAACAAAGACTGGAATCGGAACGGGCAAGAATCGCCACCGAGGAAGAAATCGGCATCGCCGAAGAAAACATGGCGCGTCAAGTCCTGGTCGCCCAACGCAACAAAGAAAAAACCGACGCCGTGGAATTGGAACGCGTCCATCGTGACCGCGACTTGGAAGCCACCGAAAGACTGCGACTTGTCGGCGTCGCCGAAGTCGAAAAAGAAAAGGCGATCGAAGTCGAAAAACGCAATATCCAAGAAGTGATCCGCGAACGTGTCGCCGTCGAACGCGCCGTCGTCGAAGAACAGGAACGCATCAAGGACACCGAAGAACACGCCGCCGCCGACCGACTGAAACGCGTGCAAGTCACCGCGGCCGAAATGAAGGCGGAAGAGGAACTGATCCGGCAAACCAAGCTGGCTCAAGCCGAGAAGGACTCCAGCGAACTGTTGGCCGAAAAGATCCGCATCGAAGCCGAGGCCCGACGCGACGCCGCGTCCAAGGACGCCGAGGGTGCCAAAATGTTGGCCGAAGGGGAAACCGCGACGGTCGCCGCGAGCGGATTGGCCGAAGCCAACGTGCAACAGGCCAAGGCCGTCGCGATGGAAAAAGAAGGGCTGGCCGAAGCCAAAGTCATGAGCGAGAAATATCACGCCGAAGCGACGGGCATCACCGAAAAGGCCGAAGCGATGAAACTGTTCGACAGCGTCGGCAAAGAACACGAAGAATTCAAGCTGAACCTGGACAAAACCAAGGAAGTCGAGATCGCGGCCATCGACGCCCAACGCGGTATCGCCGAAAGCCAAGCCGCTGTGATCGGCGACGCTTTGAAAGCCGCCCGGATCGACATTGTCGGCGGCGACGGCGAGTTCTTTGATCAGATCACCAGCGCCGTCAAGGGCGGCAAGGCGATCGACCGATTCGTCTACAACAGCAAGGTCGCCACGGACATCAAGGACACGTTTTTTGACGGAAACGCGGATTACTTCCGTGACCAAATTTCTGAACTGTTGACCCAGTTCAACTTGGACACCGACGGCGTCAAAGATCTGTCCATCGCCGCGCTGATCGCCAAAATGCTCGGCATGGCCGACACCGACAACGTCCGCAGCCAACTGACCAGTCTGCTGTCGATGGCCGGTACCGCCAACGTCGCCGATCAAAAAGCCGGACGACTTCTGACTGCCGGCAAGGTCTCCGCCAACGGCAAGTCGTAAAACCGTCTTGTTACCGGCTTTCCGCTTCGTCCTCCGTCCTTTATTCATTCCCCATGACCGAATCGCAACTCGCCACGGGGACCTATGAAGTTCTCCGCAATCGAATCCGCGATGCCGCGGGTCAGTTGCGTGAGCGTTTGAAAAAGTTGAACGCCCAACGCGCCGACGTGTTCGGCAACATCGAAACGCGTTTGGTCACGACCGAGCGGGTGACGACCGAGCACAACTGTGTCCCGAGAGACTTGACCAGCGTCGGAGATCGGTTCCTGTTCGGATACAACGTCCAGTTCGGCTTGAAACTGGAAACCCATGTTCGTGACGTCTTTTCGGTGTATCGCTTTGCCGATCATCAGTTCCACGCCGAAACCCTGGACCTGATCGACGACGATCGCTTCGTCAGTGACTTTGGCGAACTCTATCGCTTTTACAAAGGCACCACGTTCGCCAGGTTCTTTCGCAACGGCCCGATTCTGCATTTCGTGTTTCGCGTCGGCAAGACGCCGCGTGACATCAAATCGTTCAAATGGCGAATCGACGGTGAACGTCTGGTTTACGTCGACAACCGCAGCGAACACGAAGTCCGCGATCCGGATCAGCACGAGTTTCGCTGGACCAAAACGACCCGGGATCAACACGTCTATGGCTCGCATCCCCACATTTCGATCGAGGACCGCGTCTTCGTCGAAACCGTCGGCGGTGATTTGACGATCAAGGTCGAAGACAACACCGAGGCGGGCGGAGGCATTTTGTCGGAACCCGTCGACAACCGCGACCAGACCTTGGACGACGCGGACGTTCAATACGCCATCATCGGCAACTTGGTGTTGTTGAAGATCAAGCCTTACCAAGAGACCGAGCCACGTCATTTCGTGTTCAACGGCAAGCTCGGTCAAGCGATGCGACTGGACGAGATCCGACACGCGTGCGTGATGCTCCCGGGCGACCAAGGGCTGATTTTTCCGGGAGGTTATTACCTGCAAACCGGCCAGTTCAAGCGTTTCGACCACGGCCTGAGCGACATGCGTTATCAACGCACCGTCGCGTCATCGAACGGCGAAGACTTTTTGTACCTGTTCTATAACCGCGAATCGGGGACCCATGTCCAACTTCGTTACAACCTGATCAAGCAATCCGTCGATACACCGCTGATCTGTCACGGACAGACCTTGTTCGAGGGCGGCGAAATGGTTTGCTTCACCGGCAACGACCAACCTCAAAAGCATCACGCCATTCAAATCTGGCAGACGCCGTTCACCGGCCCCGATTTCGTCGCCGATCACCAAAGCGATTCAATGCTGTTCAAGATCGGCAACCAAGGAATCGTCCGCGCGATGTCCGAGTGCAGTGAACTGCTGCAACTGATCGACAAAGATGACAGCTACGAAGGTTTGTACATCGACATTCAGAAAAAAGCGTCCGACGTCTTGGACAGCTATTTCTGGATCGACAAACCCGAAACCGAAAAACTGAGTGAACCGCTGTCGATCATCCGAACCGCCGCGGGGACCGCGGTCGACGAGTTCGAGAAGGTCGTCCGCATCCAACAGGAAACGACAGCGGCCGTCGGCGCGGTCGAAGCTTCGACCGACGCGCTCGTCAAAGACATCGACCGGCGGCGTTTCGAGACGATCGATGACTATGTGCTGGCGCTTTCGAATTTACGGCAGCAGCGGGCCCAGACGCTCGGACTCAATGAGCTTCGGCAGGTCGACGAGACCCGCGTCGATGAACTGGAAACGATCGTCACCGAAAAAGCGGAACGCTTGAGCCGACGCTGCGTCGATTTCCTGCTCGGCGAAACCGCCCTCGATCCGTACCGCCGGCGTGTCGCCGAGATCTCCGACCAGATCCCCGAAACCGAAACGGTGGCGACCGCCCGAAAGCTCGAGACACGCATCGACGAAGCCGCTTCGCACCTGGAAATGCTGACCGAGACCGTCAGCAATCTGCGCATCGACGACACGACCAAGCGGACCGAAATCGTCGACGCGATCGGTGACGTGTTGGCCGGACTGAACCGTGTCCGCAGCGGGTTGAAGGCCCGAGTCGCTGACCTGCAAGCGGCCGAGGGCAAAGCCGAATTCGCGTCCCAGATGAAGCTGTTGCAACAATCGATCGCCGGATACCTGGACGTTTGCGACACGCCGGCCAAGTGCGACGATTACTTGACCAAGGTGATGGTGCAATTGGAGGAACTGGAAGGCCGGTTCGCCGAGTTCGATGATTTCGTCGTGTCGTTGGCCACGCGTCGCGAAGAGGCTTACGCGGCATTCGAAAACCGCAAGGTCGCGCTCGTCGAAAAGCAAAATCGCCGCGCGGAATCCTTGGCGACCGCTGCCGATCGCATCCTGAAAAGCATCGCGTCCCGGATCGACAAGATGCAACGATCCGAAGAAATCGCGGCGTACTTTGCCGGTGACCTGATGGTGGAAAAAATCCGCAGTCTCGTCGATCAACTGGATGACTTGGGCGATTCCGTTCGCGCCGAAGATCTGCGTGGCCGACTGAAAACGGTTCGCGAAGACGCGACGAGGCAACTGAAAGACCGTCAGGACTTGTTCGAAGACGGCGGAGACATCATTCGCCTGGGCGACAAACGATTCGCCGTCAACACGCAACCGCTGGATCTGACCACGGTGCTTCGTGACGCGCAGATGTGCTTGCACCTGACCGGGACCCAGTTTTTCCAGCCGCTGCACGATCCTTCCCTGGACGATTCCAAGGACTTGTGGAATCAAGACTTGATCAGCGAGAACGCGGGTGTCTATCGGGCTGAATTTTTGGCCTTCGATTGGTTCGGCCGCGAAGGTTTCCGAATCCCCGACGTCGACGGTGAACCGCCGGCCGACAACATCCTGCGGCAGATCCAGAAACACATGGCCGGACGTTTCCAGGAAGGCTACGCCAAGGGCGTTCACGATCACGACGCCGCGCTGATTGCGGATCAGCTTTTGCAAATGGACCGGTCGCTCGGTTTGCTAAAACATGCACCGGAGATTCGTGCGGCGAGTTTGTTGTGCTTCGAGAGAATCTTGGACACCGACACGCGAAAAGCCTTTCACGATTGGGTGGGCGGCTACGGCAGACTCGCCCGCGTGTATCCCCACGCCGAACCCGCCCAAGAATTTCGCCGGCAACTGACCGACGCGGTCGGCTTGCAACGCGAATCGTTCGGGCACCTTTTCGACCGAGACGTCACTCCCGATCGAATCGCGGACTATTTGTTCGACCAGTTGATCGCGACCCCCAAAAAGAACGTCGTCAGTGAAACCGCGGCGAGCCTGTACGAATCCTTCGCGGCCGACACGAAGACCAAATCTTCGTCGCCGGCCAAGTCGGTGGCCTCGGCCCCGGTCCGAGCGTTCGTGTTGGCGCGCAACTGGGCGGATGCCCATTTGGCGACGCTTCCGGCCGAACAGCGGGACGAAGCGGTCACCCACCGCGACGAATTGGCTTACCTGATTCAGGCCGGCGGATTGGACACGCTGCGACGTGTCGATGGGGTCTCGCGGCGAACCCTGACCGGATTGGCGGGCAGTCACAAGCGAATTTCCGGCGGCGAGATGCTGCTGGACTATCACGAATTCACACGGCGGATGCGAAAATACCAGACCGACGTCGTCCCGCGGTTCGTCGCGCTGCACGAAGCCAAGCAACGGTTGGTGGAACAGTCGCGTGATTCGATGCGACTGGACGAATTCAAACCCCGGGTGCTGACCAGTTTTGTGCGGAATCGGCTGCTGGACGAAGTCTACCTGCCGATGATCGGCGACAACTTGGCCAAACAAATGGGGGCGGCCGGGGAAGACAAACGAACGGACCGCATGGGCTTGCTGCTGCTGATTTCGCCGCCCGGTTACGGCAAGACCACGTTGATGGAATACATCGCCAATCGCTTGGGCGTCGTGTTCATGAAAATCAACGGCCCGGCGATCGGTCACGGCGTCACGTCACTGGATCCCGACGAGGCTCCCAACGCGGCGGCGAGAGAAGAAGTCCAACGTCTGAACCTGGCGCTCGAAATGGGCGACAACGTGATGCTGTATCTGGACGACATCCAGCACACCAATCCGGAACTTTTGCAAAAGTTCATTTCGCTGTGCGACGCGACGCGAAAGATCGAAGGCGTCCGCGACGGCAAGACGCGAACTTACGATTTGCGCGGCCGACGCGTCGCCGTCGTGATGGCGGGCAACCCGTACACCGAGTCCGGCGACCGATTCCAAATCCCCGACATGTTGTCCAACCGGGCCGACGTCTACAACCTGGGCGAAATCATCGGCCAGTCGGCCGAAGCGTTCGAAATGTCGTACTTGGAAAACTGTTTGACCAGCAATCCGACACTCGCGACCCTGTCGACCGCTCCGCCGAGCGACGCACGCGCGGTGATCGCCGCGGCCGGTCGCGATTCACTCGAGGGCATCGAGCTAGAAAGCAGGGTTTCCGCGGACCAACTTCGCGACATGTTCGAAGTGATGCGAAAACTGATCCGCGTCCGCGACGTCGTCTTGAAAGTCAATCGGACTTACATCCAGAGCGCCGCACAAGCCGACGCCTATCGCGCCGAGCCGCCGTTCAAACTGCAAGGCAGTTACCGAAACATGAACCGGATCGCTGAAAAGATCGCGCCGGTGATGAACGACCAAGAATTGCAATCGCTGATCATCAGCAGTTACGAACAAGACGCGCAGACGCTGACCACCGACAACGAAGCCAACGTGCTGAAGTTCAAGGAACTGATGGGCATCTTGACGCCGATCGAGAAGGAACGCTGGGACGCGATCAAGTACGCGTTCGTCGAGAGCGTTCGCATGTCGGGGTTGGACGATTCCGACGCGGCCGGTCAGTTGATGCGGCAACTGGCCTCGATGCGGGACGGTTTGGAATCGATCCGCGCGGTGATTTCCAAAGCCGTCGCGGTCGGCGACCACGACCAGCAGCGGCGAATGGACGATCGCGTGACGCGACTTGTCGATACGATCCGATCGACGTCGGACAATCTGGAACGGATCGCCAGGCAACAAGCCGCTTCGCCGCCGGAGCAGAAATTTTTGGTTCAACACAAGGTCCCCCGAGTGATGGCGGAACTGGTCAAGGGCCAGTTTCATTTGATGCAAGAATGGTTGAAGCCGATTTTGGCCGAATCGCTCGACAACGGCAGAGACCTGGACGGCTTGCGGAAACAATTCGATGCGATGCTGCGAACCTACGATCAAGTGCAACAGGCGTTCGACGGGGCGAAGGATTCGACCGAATGATCCCGCCCGGCGATGAGCGGTTGCTTTCAGGTTTCCCAGCGGGGACAATGGGGTCTTTCCTATGCCGTCCCCCCGACGATCGAATCCGTGTCATGCCCATGCCCGACGAAAAAAAGTCCGACGAAAAAAAGTCCGAAGACAAAAACTCTGTCACTCGACGTCAAGTCATTGCCGGGACCGCGTGCGGCGCCGCGGCGGTCGGGTTGACCGTGAACCCACTCTCCGCGGAATCGCCGACCGAGGAAACCGCCGCAAAGCCGGTTCAGGCCGGCGAAGGCCGTTTGAAGCAATCCGTGTGCAAGTGGTGCTACAAAGGCATGTCGCTGGAGGAGATGGCGACGACGGCCACCGGGTTGGGGCTGATCGGCATCGATCTACTCGGCCCCGATGATTTCCCGACGTTGAAAAAGCACGGCTTGGTTTGCACGATGGTCGGTTCGCACCCGCTGCCCAACGGATTGTGCGATCCGCAGTACCACGAGATGGCGTTGGAAAAAATCAACGACGCGATCGAAGCGACGGCCAAAGAGGGCTGGCGAAACGTGATCTGCTTCAGCGGAAATGCTCGCGGGATCGATCGCGAGACCGGCATGAAGAACTGTGTCGAAGCGCTCAAAAAAATCGTTCCCGTCGCCGAGAAGAACAACGTCATCCTGAACATGGAATTGCTGAACAGCAAAGTGAACCATCCCGACTACATGTGCGACAACAGCACCTGGGGCGTGGAGCTGGTCAAGCGAGTCGGCAGCGATAATTTCAAATTGTTGTACGACATCTACCACATGCAAATCATGGAAGGCGACATCATTCGCACCATCCAAGATCATCACGATGCGTTCGGCCATTACCACACCGGCGGCAATCCCGGTCGGAACGAATTGGATGAGAACCAGGAACTCCTTTATCCGCCGATCGCCCGCGCGATCGCGGAAACCGGATTCGACGGCTACTTGGCGCACGAGTTCATTCCCAAGGGTGATCCCGTCGCCGGACTGACCGACGCGGTCCGTCAGTGCATCGTCTGAGCTGTCTTTCCCCGCATCCGCTTCCTTCCTTTGAACGACTGAGTTTCTTAATGGATCGTCGAACCTTCATGCGATCGTCTGCCGTTGTCGCGTCGACCGCCGCGGCGGCTTCCCAGGCCCTGGCCGCCCAAAACGCCAAGCCACGCCGCGTGGGCTTGATCGGCGCCGGTTGGTACGGCAAGTGTGACACCTTGCAACTGCTGAACGTCGAACCGGTCGAGATCGTCTCGGTCAGCGATGTCGATTCGAACATGCTGGACGAGGCGGCCGACTTGTTCGCCGAACGTCAGGTGTCCAAGAATCGCCCGAAGACGTATGGCGATTATCGCAAGCAACTTGCCGAGAACTCGCACGACATCGTGATCATCGGCACGCCGGATCACTGGCACGCTTTGCCGATGATCGCCGCGGTCGAATCCGGCGCCGACGTTTACGTGCAAAAACCGACGGGCGTGGACACGTTGGAAAGCAAAGCCATGCTGGACGCGGCGCGGCGGACCGGACGAGTCGTCCAAGTCGGCACCCAGCGACGCAGCACGCCGCACTTGCTGGAAGCGAAGGAGAAAATCGTCGACGCCGGCTTGCTGGGTGACGTCGCGTTCGCGGAAGTCTGCTGTTACTACCACATGCGGGCCAAGGGCAACCCGCCGAACACGCAACCGCCGGAAAATTTGAACTACGAAATGTGGACCGGTCCGGCACCGATGCGACCCTACAACGAATGGGTCCATCCGCGGAAATGGCGTGCTTTCATGGAATACGGAAACGGCATCGTGGGCGACATGTGCGTTCACATGCTGGATTTGGTCCGCTGGCAGCTGGACCTCGGCTGGCCCAAAACCGTCAGCAGCACCGGCGGCATCATGGTCGACAAGGATTCCAAATCCAACATCAGCGACACCCAAACGGCCGCCTTCGATTTCGAGGGGACGGATGTCGTCTGGACGCACCGCAGTTGGGGTTCGCCTCCGGATCCCGAGTATCCGTGGGCCGCCATTCTTTACGGAACCAAGGGAACCCTCAAGCTGAGTGTTCAGAGCTACGATTTCATTCCTCGCGGGGGCGGAGAAAAAATTTCTGGCAAAGCCGTGATCGAAACCGACAAGTACCCGACGGACTTGATCGACCAAGAGAAATGGAGACTGGAATTGCACGTCGCCTCGGCGATTCGCCAGCACATGCGTGACTTCTTGAAAGCCATCGACGATCGCGGGCGTCCGATTGCCGACATCGAACAGGGCCACATCAGCAGTTCGTCTTGCTTCATGGCCAACTTGGCGATGGAACTGGGCCGGTCGTTGGAGTTTGATCCGCAAACCCACACCATCGTCGGCGACGACGAAGCCAACGAAAAGTTGACGCGTCCGTACCGCGAACCTTGGCAACACCCCGCCAAGGCCTGACGCATCGCCCGGTCGTTGCACCAGACGATTCGCTGCCACCCGAAATGCAGTGACGACGAAACCTCAGCATCCCGAATGAGACTGATCAGCATGTCCAGATCGTGCGGGCAGCGGCGTTCTGCGTCATCGCGATCACCGGAACGTGGCCGGCTTATTCACAGTCCGTTCC
>CAYVRC010000152.1:0-14883 GCA_964453205.1 uncultured Pirellulaceae bacterium
GGTACCGCCACGAACAGTGCCGCCGCCAGCGGTGCCGCGGGGAACGATTCGGGCGCCGCGTCACGTCCGTCGGCCGAATACACGATGGCCAACTTCCTCGGCGGCCCGTCCAATCAGCTGGCCCGCACCGCGGCCCGGATGGCTTGCCAGGCGCCGGGGTCGGCAACGCCGTTGTTTTTTTACGGACCGACCGGCGTCGGCAAGACGCATTTGATCCACGCCATCGCGGCTCAACTTCGCCAGCGTCACCGTTTGCGACGAGTCGTCCAATTGTCGGCCGAGAACTTCACCAACGATTTCATCAAGTCCGTCGGGACCAGCGGGCTGACGTCGTTCCGCAAACGTTACCGCGACGTCGACGCGTTGTTGATCGACGACGTTCAATTCGTGGCGGCCAAGAAAGCGACGCTTCGCGAATTGCTGTACACGATCGAAACCTTGATCGCCGACGGCCGGCCTCTGGTTTTCACCGCCAACCGCGCCCCCAGCGAGATCAACGGGTTGAGCGGCGAAGTGGTCGGCCGGATGGCGGCGGGTTTGGTTTGCCCGTTGTTGCCGCTGGACAAGAACATCCGCGGACCGTTGCTCGAGCGTCTGATCGCTACGCGGTGCCCGATCGCTTGGACCGCCGAGATGGTCGACGAGATCGCCGGCATGATCGACGGCGACGGGCGACTGCTCAGCGGGGTCGTGAATCTGGTCGGAACGCTGCAACGGATGTACGGCCGGATGCCGACGATGGACGAGATCCGTCAATTCGGCGGCGACATGCTGCGATCGCAGGCGCCGCCGCTGACGCTCAGTTCGATCGAGCGAGCGGTGTGCCGTGCTTTCGATCTGGAGGACACGATGCTGCGTGGGAACGTGCAGACGCGATCGGTCAGCGAACCGCGGATGCTGGCGATGTACCTGTCGCGACAGAAAACGTCTTCGGCATTTTCCGAAATCGCCAAACACTACGGCGGGCGCAGCCACAGCACGGCGATCGCGGCCAGCAAAAAAGTCACCGCCTGGATCGAAGGCGGCAAGTCGATCGGCCGCGGACCTGCCGCAATGACGGCCGGGCAAGCGGTCGAGCGAGTCGAACAGATTCTGCGTACCGGTTGAGCGTCTGGAGCGTTCCCATCCATTTCACCTCAAGGACGACGCCATGAGCAGCGGATTCAAAAACGGTTTCAATCGCAAAGACAAACCGGAGCGAAAAGCTTCGGCGGCCGAAGTCTTGCAACGCAGCCCGCCGCTGGACGTCGAAGCCGAAATGGGCGTCCTGGGCAGCGTCTTGTTGATGCCCGACGTGCTGGACGAAGTCGCGTCGCTGAAATCGGACGACTTTTACGACGACGCGAACCGTCTGATTTATCAGAACTTTCGCGACATGTACGACACGGGCGAAAAGATCGACATCACGTTGCTGGTGTCGCGTTTGCGGACGTCGGGTGATTACGAAAAGATCGGCGGCGCGGCCTACTTGGCCAAATTGTCCAACGCCGTGCCCAACGCCGCGCACGCGGTCTTCTATGGCAACATCGTCATGGAAAAGGCGGTCTATCGACGGCTGATCGAATCCAGCACCGAAATCCTTCGCGACGCCTATGAACAGTCCGGTACGGCGAAGGAGTTGTGTGCCCAAGCGGAGCAAAAAGTCTTTGCGATCATGGACGGCCGCTCGTCGAACTCGCTGCACAGCATCAGCGAGGTCTTGCATCAAGCGATGGACCGCATGGAAGCGCGGATGCGTGACGAGTACGTCGACGGCGGCGCGGAAACCGGCTTGACCGATTTCGACACGATGACCGGCGGGCTGCACAACGGTGAACTGATCATCTTGGCCGCGCGACCGTCGATGGGCAAAACCGCCTTGGCGATGAACATCGCCGAAAACGTGTCGATCGATCAGACCTTGCCGTGCCTGTTCGTCAGCTTGGAAATGTCCGGCATCGAATTGGCCGACCGCATGTTGTGTTCTCTCGCCCGCGTCAACGGTCACCGGCTTCGCAACGGCACCCTGTCCTCGGATGACCGGACCCGGCTGGTCGAAAAAGCGAACGAGATCAGCCAAGCTCCCTTGTTCGTCGACGATTCCCCCAGCCGTACGGTCAGCGAGATCGCCGCGGCGGCACGCCGCATCAAACGACGCGAAGGCGGGTTGGGGATGATCGTGGTCGATTACCTGCAACTGATCGAACCGGACAACTCGCGTGATCCGCGTCAGGAACAGGTCGCCAAGATCGCCAGGCGTTTGAAAGGCTTGGCCCGTGAATTGGAAGTCCCGCTGTTGTGTCTGTCCCAGCTGAACCGCCAAGCCGAAGACAGCAAGGACCATCGCCCCAAACTCAGCCACTTGCGGGAATCCGGCGCCATCGAACAGGACGCCGACGTGGTGATGTTTGTCCACCGCGAAGAATACTACCACCGCGGCGAGGATCGGGCTCAGTTCGCCGGCCAAGCCGAAATCATCATCGCCAAGCAACGTAACGGCCCGGTCGGCGAGGTCCAACTGACCTGGGAAGCCGACTTCACCCGGTTCAGCAACCGCGCCCCGGATCGGCACAGCGAATTCGACGATTACGCCGAGTTCAGCAGCCCCGGCGGATTCTAGGGTTCGTGTTCCGCCCCGCGGGACCCGGGTGTCCCGCAAGTCGGGGCTCGACCGCCGGGCGGCGTCTTTGCGAAAAAGGGATCAGGAAACGGGCACTCGCGAAGACCTTTCCGGATGATTCCCGGTTCGACCCGTGAATCCTCGCCCGCTTCGCCCTACAATCCATGAACACCCGCTTTACAATCCAAGAACACCCGCTTTTTCGACCGCCATTTTTTAATGCCGTTGTTGATCCCGACTCGTCACGAAATTCATGATTCATGACTGAATTTGAAAGCCATTCCTGTCCGGCGTGCGGTCAAGCGGTTCGCGTGCGAGCGGATGACCTGGGCGGCCAAGTCCGTTGTCCGCAATGCCAAAAGGCTTTCGTCATGCCGGGCCCCGAAACGGTCACCGGCGATGACGACGACTGGTTGAACCTGGATGATGATTCGCCGCTGACGCTGAAGCCGCTCAAGACACGACCGAGTGACGAGCCGCCCGCGGATGACGAGCTGCCCGATCTTGGCGATTTCGGCGGCGACGGACGAACGGCCGACGAGGATTTGTTCGGCGACTTGCCCGCGATCCCGCCGGCTCCGAAATCACGAACCGGCACCGCCGCGCCGGCACCGGCGGCGACGTCGGTCGAGTACCTGCAGAACTACCGCGTCCGCTGCAAGATCTGCGAATCGCCCACCGACGTGACCGCCGACCAGGCCGGCGAAACGATCCAGTGCCACGATTGCCATTCGAAGATCGTCGTGCCGCCGCCGCCGAAGGTCAAAAAGAAGCACCAGTTCGATTTGGAAAAAGCTGAAGCGTTCACGTTCAGCGAACCGGCGGCGTCCGAGCGTCCGGCCGATCCGTTCATGAAGTCCGCTCGCGATTTACTGGATTACGCCGAACGGGAAGAAGCCGAGGAAGAGCCGGAAAATTACGACACCCCCAGCGTCGCGGCTTGGCTGGGCGACGTGTTCGGGATTTTCAAAGACCCGTCGACGGTGATGTACGCCGTGATTTTTTCGATCTTCGGCGGCGGCGCGGCGGCGTTGATGATCACGACCGCCGCGATGCCGATCATCTCGCTCACCTTGATCGTCGCGTGCTTCATCATTTCCTGTTTGGTCGTCGCGTGCGGATTTACGATCATGGAAGCGGTCGCCAACGATGTCGACGAGATCACCGACTGGCCTCAGTTCTTGGACCCGGGCGGTTGGCTCGGCCCGATCGGCATCTGCGCCGCCGCGTCGGCTTTGGTGTCCGCGCCGGCTTGGTTTCTGGGGCTGACGATGTTCGGCAACAGCCTGGTGACGGTGTTCCTGTTGATGCTGATGATCTATTTGCTGTTCCCGTTCGTCTTGCTGTCCATGCTGGACATGCAGAGCATCTTTGCGCCGTTTTCACCGGAGGTCGCCCGCAGCGTGACGACGTGCAAAGACACCTGGGCGGGTTTTTACTTCACCGCCGGCGTGTTGTTCGGTTTGCTGTTCTTGGCGTTCGTCAGTTTGTCGTTGGTGGAATCGGCGGTCGGTATTTTTGTCGCGGTTGCCCTCACCGTCGTCGCCGTCTTTTTGTATTTCGCGATGCTGGGGCGGTTGGCGTTCAGCATCGGACAAGCGGTCAACGAGCCGCCGATGGAGAATGACATTGAACACACGCGACGAAACAAGACCGAGCAGCCGTCGTGATTCGCACCGTCCCGGTCGGTGGGACATCACCGACCCGGTGGCGTCGATTCCCGTCGGCCGCGTCGCGGGCACGAACGTGTCGGTGTCGTACGCCGTCTTCTTTGCCGCCGCCGCCGTGTTCGGTGCCGTTGCGGTGCTGGCCGGACGCGCCGGAAATTCGGACTTGGTGCAAGCGGCGTTGACCGGTTCGGCCGTCTGGATCTCCGCGCTGATCGTTCAGTTGGCCGTGACGATGGGTTTTGCCGCCTTCGCCGGGTTGAAACTCCAAGACGTCACGATCGGGTTGGTCGGCGTGGAACTGCCCGTGCATCGCTGGAACCCCGACCGGACGGCATTGCTGATCGTTTTCGTGATCCAAGTGCTGGTCGCCATGGGATTCGTGTTTTGGTTGATCGGGGCGGCACAGCCTTCCGACGTGCCGGCGGGCATGATCGACGCGGAAACCCGACGGATCGGATTCACGTTTCCCTCACTGGGTTTCGGCAAGGCGGACCAGGCGTGGCAGGCGTCGGCTTGGCTGGTTTGGTTCCAAACGATTTGCCAAATCTTGCCGATACCGCGGACGCTCGGACGCGTCGGGCTGCTGGCGGGAATCGGACTGTTGAACCGATCGATCGACGTGGATCAAAAAATCCGTTTGGCCCATCGAATGTTTCGCTTGATCAGCCTGGCGGTGCTGTTGTTCGCGCTTTCGCTGTCCATGACTCAGACCCAGGCGGGCATTCCGGTCTGGTTTCTCGTCGCGATCCTGTCGGCACTGTTGTGGGGTTCGGCGACCGGCCGCGATTCGGTCGGCTGGCTGGATTGCTTCGCCATGTCCGGTTTGCCCGACGGAGCCGCCGACACGGGGCCGACTTTGGTGCAAGCGTATCGGGACCGGACGTCAGAGCGCAAGTTGACCAAGAAGCTGCAACAAGCCCAAGCCAAAGAACGCGCCGAAGCGGTCGACGCGTCACGCTTGGACGACATCCTGAAACGGTTGCAGTCCGAAGGCCTGGACAGCCTATCGGCCGACGAAAAAGCGACGCTGAAACGCGTCAGCGCGACGCTGCGGAAACGTGAAGACTGATCCTGGTGCGTTTCGTCACCCTCGGCATCGTCCGTTCGTCATCGCGGAAATTCCGACAGCGGGACTTCTTTGTACAACACCAACATGCCGGCGGCTTCGTCGATGCGGAGCTCGTCATTGCCGGTCAGCGGTTTCATTTCATGCGTCGCGGAATATTCCTGCAGTCCGTTCGGTTGTTCGACGGTGACTTTGGTGTGACTGGGGATTCGTCCCTTGCTCTGGACGCGTTCGTGAATGGCCATGCGTGCGAACGGCGGCGGGCCGGCCTGTCGCGCCATGTCCAGTCGGCTGACCCAATCGACGAATTGGCCGTAGGCGATCGGCACCAAACGGTCTTGGACCGCGGCGGTGGTCACGTCGTAGCGGACCGTTCCGGTGCTCGCATCACCGTAGGTCGTGCTGAAGGTTTGTCCGTCGTCGGATTCGACGACTTCGGTACCGACGCCGAAACGAATCGCCTGAGATTCATCCGTCGCGGCGGCTTCGGCCCGGGCGGCGGCTTGCAGCAATTTATCGGTCGCGATCGAAGATTTGACTTGCGTTTGACGGTCGATCAGAACGACTTGCCCGGCGGCCAGGTCGATGATCGTGATGAAACGGGGCGCCGTGTCGTCGAAATCGTAAACGCGTCCGGCGTGAAACAGCACGCTGTGCCGCGATGTCACCCGGTCATCCGGCCCGGTCACGGTGTTCCGGATCGCGAATTCGGCCATCCGGCCCCGGGGCGATGATTCGGCCGCGGGCGATTGCGTCGCGGTGTGCCCCGCCGGCCGGACCGGCGTGAGTGGAAAAGGGCCGTCCGCGAAAGTGACAGCGGAACCGATCACGACCGGCAGCACCACGGCGCCGGCCACGAGCCGTCGCGCGCCGCCACGTCGTCGATCAACGGAGTAGGTCGCGGCCTGGGGCGAGCGTCTGGACATGGCGGGGATGCTGGGTGACGAAGCGGATGATTGCCGGGAAACCACTAGACTTTCGGCTTGCCGGCGGCGTAGAACCAAGGCGCCCGGCCAGCCGGGAACCGAGAAAACCGAACCGTAAATGACCGGCTTCCACGCCGTCTAGATCAATCCGCCAGCCCACCGGCCGATATGCGTCGCACACTTTTTCTGATTCCCCACGAGATCGCGGGCATGCCCCTTTTCGGTTGGGGCTGGGCTTTGATCCTGTTGGCGATCGCGTTGTCGATTCGCTTGGCGGTGGCGGCAAAAAACGGCAAGCCGCCCGGCGGGGTTTCCGCCGCCGTGCGGGTATTTCGTAGCGAAGTCTGGTTCTGGGCGATCACGGCGGCCGTCGTCGTTTTCGTCTTGCCGATGGTCGAGTTGCAAAACGTGGACGGCGAAGCGATCGGGATCGCCATTCGCGGTTACGGGTTCCTGTTGTTGCTTGGCGTCGTGACGGCCGTCGCCGCGGCGGCCTATCGCGCGCAGTCGGCGGGGTTGAATCCCGACCTGATTTACGGCCTGGCACCGTGGACGTTCGTCGGAGGGATCTTGGGGGCCAGGCTGTTCTATGTGATCCAGTATCGCGAAGAATACGTCGCGTCGACTTGGGCCGAGACGCTCGGCAACGCCTTGGCCTTTACCGGCGGCGGCCTGGTCGTTTACGGCGGATTCATCGGCGGCTTTATCGCGTCGGCGATCTTTCTGATGCGAAATCGCATGCCACTGTTGAAACTGGGCGACGTGATCGTGCCGTGCATCTTCATCGGTCTGATGTTCGGTCGGTTGGGATGTCTGATGAACGGTTGTTGTTACGGCGGACGTTGCGAAGCCGGTCCGACGGCGATCGAATTTCCTCCCGGCAGCGCGGTGTATCGCGATCAGATGATCAGCGGCGATTTGATCGGCCTGACCATCGACGACCAGACACAGCGAATCAAGCAGGTGGCGTCGGGAAGTGTGGCCGACCGCGAAGGCGTCCGAGTCGGCCAGAAAATCGATCAGCTGGCCATCGACCCGTCGTACGTCGACGAAGCGGCTCGCGACATTCCCGCCGATCAAGCGCCGCTGGGTTTAGCCGCGTCGATCGACGGCAAAGTCTACCGCTGGTCGCCCGGCGAGCTTCCCGCCCGCGCTTTGCCTGTCCGGGGGACTCAGGTCATCAGCAGTTTGGCGGCCGCCGTGATGGCGGTGTCACTGTGGGGGCTGGGCGCGTGGTGGCAGCGTCGCTCGAGCTATCGCGACGGTGGGTTAATGTTCGTCGGTTTTGCGGGTTACGCCGTCGTCCGCTTCGCGCTGGAATGGGTTCGTGTCGACGAAGGGGGACAATTCGGGACGGGGTTTTCCATCAGTCAGTGGGTCAGCCTTGTCGTCTTGATCGCCTCGATCGCCGGTCTGGCTTACTTGTGGGGCCGTCGACCCGGCCCAGGCTTGTCGCCGCCCGGTCAAGCGGAGACTCCCTCGCCCGGCTAACGCCGATCCGCTGCCCATCCCGATTCACTTGACACCCCCGACGAAGAAGCGATCCGCCATGCAAGTCGCCTGTTTCAGCACCAAGTCGTACGATCAGGAATTCTTGAGCGAGGCTTTGGAAGGATCCACGCACGATTTTCGTTTTTTGAAACCCGAACTGAATCACGACACCGTCGTCTTGGCCGACGAAGCGGAAGCGGTTTGTGCTTTCGTCAACGACAACTTGGATCGCCCCGTGTTGGAAGCGTTGAAAGTCGCCGGGATCCGCAGCGTCGTGTTGCGTTGTGCCGGTTTCAACAACATCGATTTGCAAGCCGCCAAGGATTTCGGAATCCGCGTCGCGCGGGTGCCCAAGTACAGCCCTTACGCGGTCGCGGAGCACACGATCGCTTTGGTGCTGACGCTCAATCGCCGCATCCACAAAGCCTACAACCGAGTCCGCGATAGCAATTTTTCACTCGAAGGATTGATCGGATTTGATCTACACGGGCGAAGTTTCGGGATCATCGGCACCGGGGAAATCGGCAAGGTGCTCGCGTCGATCGTGGCGGGTTTCGGGTGCCGCGTCCTGCTTTACGATATTCACCCCGACGAATCGCTGACGTCGATCGGCGAGTACGTCGGCTTGGACGAATTGCTGCGTCAAAGCGACATCGTTTCGCTGCAGTGCCCGCTGAACGAACACACGCATCACTTGATCAACCGATCGGCGCTCGAATCGATGAAGCCGGGGGCGATGTTGGTCAACACGTCGCGGGGCGGATTGGTGGACGCCACCGCCGCGATCGCCTGTTTGAAGTCCAGACACCTGGGCGGATTGGCCTTGGACGTCTATGAAGAGGAGTCGGGGCTGTTTTTTAACGATCTTTCGGCCCAGGTCATTCAGGACGATGTGTTGACACGGCTGATCACGTTCCCCAACGTGTTGATCACGTCGCATCAAGCCTTTTTCACCACCGATGCGATGAAAACGATCGCCGCGACGACGGTCCAAAACCTTGACCAGCTGGCGGCCGGCGGCGAAGTTCTTAACGAAGTGAAGCTTGACAACAAATGATGATCGGCGCGTGACGATACCCAGGCTTCGTGAAGACGAGTGGATGGAGGATCCGGCGATCGAGCCGGCCGATCATTTGCGGGCGTTGGCCGGATTGCGACGATTGAACGCCGTCAGCGGCGTCGCGGGTTCCATGTTCAGGGAACTGATCGGTTTTGCCAGGGCAAGACCCGGCCGAACGCTGCGGATCCTGGACGTGGCCAGTGGCGGAGCGGACGTGCCGATCCGCTGGGCCGTGTGGGCCAAAAAACGTGGGTTGCCGCTGCACGTCACGACGCTGGAGATCAGCGAACTGGCGATCGAACAACAGCAGGTCGCGGCGCGGCGCAGCGGTGTGACGATCCACAGCCTGCAACGAGACTGTCTGAAAAACGGCTTGCCCGATGGCTTTGACGTCGCCACCTGTTCGCTGTTCATGCACCATCTCGATGACGCCCAGGCGGCGCGACTGTTGCAGGCGATGCAAGCGGCGGCCGACGGCTTGCTGGTGTGTGACTTGGAACGCGGCCTCCTGAATCTGTCGGCCGTCTGGTTGGGGTCCAGGCTGCTGTCGCGTTCACCGGTCGTGCATCACGACGCGATTGTCAGCGTCAAAGCCGCCTACACGAGGTCGGAATTCGCCCGGCTCGCCGAGCGTGCGTTGGCCCGCCCGGTGCTCTGTCGACGATCTTTTCCGGCAAGATTCCTGATGCGGGTTGACGAGTCGGCGGTCGCGGAACTTTCACCCGCTTTTGCGTAACGAAGACAAGACGACGAGATCAGGCCATGAAACGACACGAATCCGGATGGCGAAATGTGTTGGTTATCGGTGGCGGTCCGGCCGGGTCCGCCGCGGCGATTCGTCTGCGGGATCACGGCATCACGACGACCCTGGTGGAACAAAAGACGTTTCCTCGCGATAAGGTCTGCGGCTGTTGTCTCGGCGGTGCCGGAATCGACGCCCTGGGACACCTGGGATGCCGAGACGCCGTGCTCCGGCACGCCCGGACGCTGCGTGTCTGGCAGGGCAGCCTGGGCGGGCGATCGGTTTGTCTGCCACTGAGGAACAACATCGCGGTTTCTCGCGAAGCCCTCGACGTCGAACTCCTTGCCCACGCCCGCGATCGTGGCGCGACGATCCGCCAGCCCGCGACGGCGACGATACAGAATGTTGCACCGGAGGGCGTGGAAGTCCGTGTCCGCCATGCCGCCGCTCCGGCGGAGTCATCGGTGACGGTGTTCGACGGGGTCATCGTGGCGGCCGGACTGTCGGCGGCCGTGCCGGCGGGCGTACTGCCCTGGATCGATCGCCCGCACGGGCCTTTCGGCGTTTCGGTCAAGGCGGATCAAGGCGACGGTTTTCCCGAGGATGCCGTCATGATGGTGTGCGACGACGACGGCTACGTCGGCTTGGTCGAGCTGGCCGACGGACGCATCGACGTCGCCGCGGCGCTGAAAAGCGGCGGCCCGGCCGCCAAACTCGCCTCCCCGATCGAGCGGGTCGTGTCGATGCTGCGGCGGAGCGACTTGGTGGGCCGTTCCGACTGGTTTGACGCCGAAGCCATTTCGGCGAGCCCGGAAATCATGACCACGCCGCCGCTTCGTCGATCACGGCTAGCCGGATCGGGAAGGCTGATGTTGATCGGGGATGCGGCCGGATACGTGGAACCGTTTACCGGCGAGGGCATGACGTGGGCGATGCAAGCCGGCTTGGCTGCGGGGGATTTCGTCGCCGGCGGCGGACCGTCGTCGCTCCGCGGCGTGCCGCCCTCGTCGCTGGCCGACCACTGGCCCGCGGAGTTGGACCGCGTGCTCGGGCGTCAGCGGCGGACGTGTCGAATGATCAGCTCCGCCCTTCGCCGCCCATTCCTCCGTCGCTTGGGGGGCGGGCTACTGGCCGGATTTCCGGGCGTCGCTTCCCCCGTCATTCGACACTTGAACCGCGGCGTGTCGTTCCCCGGTTTGTCGTCGGATTGATTGTTGGCGGCAACGGATCGCGGTTAAATCCGCCTGTTGGAGGCGGGGAGCGTGTTTATTCCCTTCCTGATCCGAGGACGACCTGTCAAGATGTCGCGTCACGGTGTGAACCCGTCGGACATGGGTTGGCCGACGTTTCGATCGCACCCGAGCCTTAAAAAAAAGCCTGTGAACACCTTCATCAACGGAATCGGTTTTACCGTTCCGCCCTTGCGAATCGATCGCCAAGCCTCCAGTGACGTTGCCAAGGGTTTGTCCTGTCAAAGTGAACGGCAGCAGCAACGCTTGGATGCCGTGTACCGTCGCAGCGGTGTGCAGACGCGAGGCAGTGTGTTGCTGTCCGAAGCGGCGTGCGGAGCGATCGAACAAGATTTCTTTCCTCCCGCCGATGGCGAAAAGGATCGCGGTCCGACGACGGCGGATCGCAGTCAACAGTTCGCCGACCAAGCACCGAAGCTGGCCGTGGAGAGCAGCCGCATCGCCTTGGCCGATGCCGGGACCTCCCCGCAGCAGATCACGCACTTGGTCGTGGTGACGTGTACCGGTTTCAGTGCGCCGGGGATCGACATTCAATTGATCGACACGCTGGGTTTGCCGCTGACGACCGAACGGGTTCAAGTCGGTTTCATGGGCTGCCACGGCGCGATCAACGGGCTTCGCGCCGCACGCGGTTTGCTGGCCGCCGATGCGGACGCCTGCGTGTTGTTGTGCTGCATCGAACTTTGCAGTTTGCATTATCAGTACGGCTACGACGCCAACCGGATCGTTTCGGGCGCCTTGTTCGCCGACGGGGCCGCCGCGATGGTGATGCACCGCGACGCACGCCAGTCACCCCTGGCCGAACTGACCGCGACGGGCAGTTACCTGGTCCCGGACAGTCGTGGCGCGATGACTTGGTTGATCGGAGACCACGGTTTCGAGATGACGTTGGCGGCGACGGTGCCGTCGTTGATCGAAGCGAAATTGACAAGCTTTCTGAAGCCTTGGCTGGAAAGTCATGGCGAATCGATCGAATCGGTCGGCGGTTGGGCGGTGCATCCCGGTGGCACGCGGATCTTGACCGCCGTGCAAACGGCACTCGGCTTGGCCGACGAAGACTTGACGATGTCTCGGCAAGTGTTGGCCGAACACGGCAACATGTCCTCGGCCACGATGCCGGCGGTGTTGACCATGTTTCGGGAATCCGACAAACCCAAGCCTTGGGTGATGTTGGGATTCGGACCGGGCTTGGAAATCGAAGTCGCGTTGCTGAAGTAAACCTCGAGGGATGCAAAACGTCTTTCACGAGTGGACTTGTAAGCCGGGTTCTGTGAATGATGACTTGGTCACCAAGCGACGGCCATTTATCTGTGCACGACGATTGCTCGTCGCCTCTGGTCGCGACCTACCCGGGTGTGGTCAAGACGAGCAGCCTTGCGCGGGGCCGAAGCCCGACGTCACCCTGTTTGGTCTAGCACCGGATGGGGTTTACCCAGCCGACCGAGTCACCCCGGCCGCTGGTGCGCTCTTACCGCACCGTTTCACCCTTACCACGCATGACGACCCGCAAGGATCGACACCGTTCGGCGGTTTGCTTTCTGTTGCACTTGCCCTGATCTCACGATCGGTCGACGTTATCGACCATCCCGCTCTGTGGTGCCCGGACTTTCCTCCAGTGAACCTGCGAAACCGCAAGAACGCCAGCGGCCGTCCCGTCCACTCGCGAAAGACGACCGTCAACATGACCACCGTCGCCGTCGACGGCAAGACGCCGCGGGAAACGATCGGCGTGTTGGCAGACGACGGCTCCCCCGCGATACTGGGGAGATGGAAGTGACCGATGATCTAACGCCGCCGGCATCGTCCGAGGCGGTCGACGAAGAATCGCCCGAAACGATGCTTGCCGGAAAACGCGTGGCGTTGGCCGGGCGTCTGGGCAGCATGAACCACCGGCACGCCGCCAACGTCTTGCGATCCTTTGCCGCCGTCGTCGTCGATCAGGACGCTCCGCGGATCGACTGGGTCGTGATCGGAGCCAACGAATCGCCGCTGAGCCAACAGGAACTGTTGCGACCCGAGGTCCGCGACGCCGCCGGGCGTGGCGAAGTCCGAATCATTCAAGAAGCCGATCTGTGGCAGAGACTCGGCTTGGTGGACAACGCCAAAGCTCCGCGTCAGTTCTACACGCCGATGATGTTGGCGCAGCTACTGAACGTCTCGGTCGCCGTCATTCGCCGTTGGCATCGCCGCGGCTTGATCAAGCCGGTGCGGACGATGCACCGACTGCCGTATTTCGACTTTTCCGAAGTCGCAACCGCGCGACGATTAGCGCAGTGGATCGAATCGGGCGCCAGCCCCAAGTCCATCGAGCAACGCCTGGTCGATCTGGTCGAAGTCCTGCCGGACTTGCAACGCCCGCTCGATCAGTTGTCCATTTTGGTCGAAGGCAAGCACGTCTTGTTGCGGGTCGGCGAAGGTCTCATCGAACCCGGCGGCCAATTACGGTTCGACTTCGCTTCGGTCGATGACGTCGCTTCGGACGACGACGGCGACCAGGGTTTGGTGTTCTCGTTCGATGCCGCCAAGGCGGAATCCTTCCCCGGCAACTTCCGTCAGTCGGTCGACGAGGATGAATTGTTGGCTGCGGCGTTCCGAGCCGACGATGACGACGATCTGGAGACGGCGATCGATTTCGGTCACGCGATCTTGGCCCGCGACGGCCCGCGGGCGGACATTCATTTCCAGATCGGCGAGTGGCTTTATCGCATCAATCAGCCCGTCGCGGCCCGCGAACGTTTTTACGCGGCGATCGAATCGGAACCGGAATTCGTCGAAGCCCGGGCCAGTCTGGGAATCGTCTTGGCCGAACTGGGGCAAACCGAATTGGCCGTCGCTGCGTTCCGCGGTGTGCTGGAACTGCACCCGGATTATCCCGACGTGCACTATCACTTGGCCGGCGAATTGTCGAATTTGGATCGCGACGTCGAAGCCCGCCCGCATTGGCAACGATTCCTCGAACTGGCCCCGCGCAGCCCCTGGGCCGGCGAAGCACGCGAGCATCTCGGCGAGGATTAACGAGATTCGTGCGAGATCGGACCGTCAGGGCGTCGAGTACAGCCGCGCGTCGATCGAATCGTCCGCCACGAATTCACTGAAGCGGTCCAGGGCGTCTTGGAAAGACGGCCGTTCTTCGATCGGGCCTTGGGAAAGCAATAAACGAAGCTTTGCACTGGAGATCGTCTCTTCGGCGCTCAAGTCGATGCGTGTCACCACGGGGGACGCCGGGTACAAACCCATCATCACGAACTTGTCGAATCGGATCGTCGCGTTGATCGTCGTCGCGGGATCGGTCAACACGTTGCTCGACGGACGCAGTCGGTGCAATTGTTGTCGCCCGTCGGTCGTCGAGAAAACATCAAACACGGGTCGTTTCGGCGTCGCGTCGGGTCGCAAATGCAGAATCAAACATTCCGTCAGCGTTTTCGCCGCGGCGACATCGGTCATCAATTCGTCCGATTTGTTGTAACGAAACGACATCAGCAACGTGCGGCCGTCCACCTCGTCGCCGCTCTTGAGCAATCCGAGGGCGACGAACCGGCCGACGGATTCGCCGATCATCGGTTCGGCCTTTGTCGTGATCAAAGGGCGATCCTTTTCGAAAAAGGCGGCCCGACAGTCGGTGCCGAAATAGACACGATCTCGCTCGTCGTGATAAACAATCGGCTCGATCGCCAAGCGATGCCTTTCCAGATAGCTGTCGGTTTGCGATCGCGTGACGCTGGGCATTTGTGCCCGGGCCGCTTCGTCGACCTCCAGCGAAATGGAAATCGCGGGCAGGCGACCGATCGTCGTGGCGCGTCCGGGACGCACGGTCAACCCGGACTTGGTCGGAACGCCGGGAATCAGCAGATCACATCGGCGACCCTTTGCATTTGAATAGAGCTGATTGACCCTCTGATCACGCCAGGGAAACTCGTCGACCGTGGTCAGGTCATTCAGTCTTGGCACGTCGCCCATGATCCCGACGGCCAAGCCGGCCACGTTGTCGACGCCCTCGGTCGCGTAGTCCTCCAAAGTCAAGGAATCGTCGTCGCCAGATCGGAAGAGCACACGTCTGAACTCCAGTCACTCCGGAGAAT
>CAYVRC010000153.1:0-14875 GCA_964453205.1 uncultured Pirellulaceae bacterium
GTGGATCGGATAGTTCAAGTTCTGACTGACGCCCCACGAATACGTCTGACGCATGTGGGCGGTCGGGGGGACGACCAAGGCGGTCGGCTGGCCGTAGATCTGGTACTGATACCCGCCGTGCCAAGGTCGATTGGCGGCGAAATTCATGTTCCAGACGTGCGTCATGCCGTACGGGTCACCCGCGGTCGCGCGGCTGCCGCCGGTGGCGACCAAGGAGCCGAGCAAAGCCGCGGCCAGGAAAAGTTTGCGAGTCATCATTCGGTTCCGGTGAAGTGAAGTTGACAGCGGGAATTAGCGGGGGATCCGCAGGACGTTCCAGTAGAAGTTACTTGCCGCTTGCCTGATCGGCGGGCTGTAATAGGTCGCTTTGGTGCGATTCATCCCGCGGCCATTGTCATAGTAGTTGTGATAACGGTCGGTATGCCAATAAAGGTAGTGATGCGGGTACCAAGGCTGGTAAGTCCCGAAGGTGTGACCGACGAACGCGGGCACGGGCACCGGCGAGACGTACATTTGCGCGTTCGCCGCGTTCGCGTTGCCCTGGGTGTAGTAGTTGTAAAACAAGTCGGGCTGGCCGTAATCGCGACGTTGGGCCGTTCCGCCGACCGCCGTGCCGTCGGCACTCACGACGCCGCCGTCGACGACCTCGCCGCCGCCGTGGCTGCCGCCCGGTACGGCGACTTCGTCACTGATGACTTGCGAGCTGATGATATGCTCGCCGTACTGCTGGGCCGAAACGCCGGCGGCGGTGACCACGGTCATGCCGACGGCCATGACGCTGGCAAGCAGCTTGATCCAAGAACGCTTCATCGTTCGGTTTCCTTCCCTGTCGTGCCGAGCAGCCGGCGGTTGGTGTGCTGCGCGGCGGTCGCCTGGAAAGCGGCCGTCGGCGCAGGATGCTGGCGGAATATCCTTTTCCGCTCTATCGACCTAGTTCGGACGTCGGGTGCGATGCGGATGACCTTTACAATCCGCCCCGGTCGGCTTCGCCCGACTGTTCGGGCCGCCGTGAAAGGCACGACTCTTGTGATCAGCGGTTTCGCTACGACGGGTCTGATCGCTATAACCCGCTACCCCGCGTAACCGCCAAGGTTTGCCGGCGACCGTTTGCCCCTTTCCTTCCCCTCGTTCTCGATACCCTGGATCCGACCCGCGTGGCGAAACGTCGAACCAAACGCAGCAGCAAGAACGGCCAGACCTCCGGCGGCGTTCCCAACGACGCCGACTTGATGATCGGAACCCCGCTGCGACAAGCGGCCCAAGTCCGCTATCTGAACTACAGCTTGTCGGTGATCACCAGCCGAGCCTTGCCCGACGTCCGGGACGGGCTCAAGCCGGTCCAGCGGCGGATCTTGTACACGATGAACCAACAGGGTCTGACGAGCACCGCCAAGCACCGCAAGTGCGCCAAGGTCATCGGCGACGTGATGGGGAACTACCACCCTCACGGCGACAGCAGCATCTACGAAGCCCTGGTTCGCATGGCGCAGCCCTTCGCGATGCGAATCCCCTTGGTCGACGGCAGCGGGAATTTCGGCAGCATCGACGGCGACAACGCCGCGGCGATGCGGTACACCGAATGCCGGATGACCGCGATCTCCACCGAAATCCTGGCCGACTTGTCGACCCGCACGGTGGCCTTCAAGCCGAACTACGACGGCAGCCGCGAGGAACCCGTCGTCCTGCCCAGTCGCGTTCCCAACTTGCTGGTCAACGGGGCGACCGGGATCGCCGTCGGCATGGCGACCAACATCCCGCCGCATAATCTGAAAGAGGTCTGCGGGGCGTTGCTGAAACTGCTCCGCGATCCCGAGATCAAAGACTACCAACTGGTCGCCAACGACGCCGTCCAAGGCCCGGACTTTCCCACCGGCGGACAAATCGTCAACAGCAAAGAAGAATTGCGTGACATCTATGCCACCGGCCAAGGCAGCATCAAGCTGCGGGGCATCGCGGCGCCGGCGGAAAAGACCTCCGACGGAAAAGTCCTGCGGATCGTCGAGATTCCCTTCGGCGTCAACAAAGCCGTCTTGGTCGAGCGGATCGGCGAACTGGTTTACAGCAACAAACTGCCGCTGGTCGAAGAAGTCCGCGACCTTTCGACCGCCGACATCTGCATCGAACTGCTGCTCAAGAACGACGCCGATGAACACAAGGTCATGGCGTACTTGTTCAAGCACACTCCCTTGCAAACGAACTTCAACGTCAACTTGACTTGCCTGGTTCCCACCGAGAACCCACACGTCGGTCAGCCGAACCGGTTGAGCTTGAAGGAAATCCTCTGGCACTTCCTGCAT
Source organism: uncultured Pirellulaceae bacterium (assembly GCA_964453205.1). Classification (GTDB taxonomy): domain Bacteria; phylum Planctomycetota; class Planctomycetia; order Pirellulales; family Pirellulaceae; genus Crateriforma. The sequence goes on from CAYVRC010000153.1 coordinate 2,298, forward strand.
TTCCGCTTGGCCGTCGTCACGGAACGATTGACGAACGAACTCAAGGCTCTGGAGCGACGGATTCACATCCTGGACGGATTCGCGTTGATCTTCGACGTGCTGGACGAAATCATTGCGATCATCCGTGCCAGCGACGGCAAATCCGACGCGGCCGCCAAGATCATGAAACGTTTCCCGGCGGCCAAGGGCGGCTTGGATGAAGAACAAACCGACGCCATCTTGGAGCTGAAGCTGTACCGCTTGGCCAAGTTGGAAATCAACGTGGTCTTGGAGGAACTGAAAGACAAGAATCGTCGCGCCCGTCAGATCCGCAAACTGTTGAAGGAAAGCACCGAAGACACAAACAACTCCGGTCGGTGGCAGATCATCCGCGACGAGCTGAACGAACTGGTCAAGAACTTTGCCAGCGACAAAGCGGCTAGGCGACGCACGACGATCGACAACGAAGTCGAAGAAGCCGAGTACACCGAGGAAGATTTCATCGTGGACGAAGACTGCCACGTCTTGGTGACCCGCGACGGCTGGATCAAACGACAAAAACAAATCACCGATCCGTCCAAAAGCCGACTGCGTCAAGGCGACGGCATTTTGGCCTTGCTCGGTGGCAGCACGCGATCGACGTTGGGCCTGTTTTCGTCCTTGGGGGTTTGTTATTCGACTCGATTGATCGACATCCCCGCGTCGACGGGTTTCGGCGAACCGGTGCAAAAGCTTTTCAAGATGAAAGACGGCGAAAAAATCGTCGCGGCGGTGTCCTTCGATCCCCGCATGATCGGCGAATTCCACGAAAGCCCGCCGCATTCGCAGTACTGCCCCGAAGCGCACGCTCTGGCCGTCACGTCGGCGGGTTTCGCGTTACGATTCGGCTTGGAACCGTTCGCCGAACCGTCGACCCGCAGCGGTCGCAGGTTCGCCCGCGTCTCCGGCACCGCGGAAGTCGTCGGTGTCCAAGTCGTCAGCGGCACCGAAACGATCCTGGCCGTCACCGCAAACTGCCGGGCGATGATTTGCGAAGCCGAAGAAATCAATTACCTGTCGGGTGCCGGCAAGGGCGTGACCCTGATCCGGCTGGCGGGCGACGACAAACTGCTGGGTTTCAAGGCCAGCGAAGGAGACCGCGACCTGTTAACGGTGATCACCAATCGCGGTGCCAAAAAAACGGTCTCGACGGCCAAGTATCGTGTCACGTCACGCGGCGGGCGTGGCAATGAAATTCAAAAGAACGGCAAGATCGCGGAAATTGTTCAGCCTCCGATCGAAGCCCCCGTATTTCCCGAGGCCTGAATCTGATGGGAATCGCGTTTCCGATCGCTCTGATCGTGCTGACCTGCCTGGTGATCTGGCGGGCCTGCGACGGTTTCGAAATCGCGTCGGAGTACCTGGGCCGCAACTTGTCCGAAGGCGTCCGAGGCGGCACGATCAACGCGATCAGTAGCTCGATCCCGGAACTGTTGACGACCGTCATCGCATTGTTCTTTTTGGCCGACGAAGAAGGTTTCGCGATCGGCCTGGGGACGACCGCCGGCAGCGCAGTGTTCAACGGCATGATCATCCCCGCGGTCTGCATCTTTTCGGTCATCGGCGCGACCATCGGTGGAAAGAAAGTCACGTCCGTCGATGTGCAAAACAAAGTCATCTTGCGTGACGGCTTGGCGCTCGTGGCCTGCGAGATCGCGGTCCTGGTCTTGCTGACTCGTCCGACCTTGGCGTGGTGGCAGGGCGGCATTTTGATGCTGATGTACGTGATGTACCTGACCTACATGCTGACCTCCATGCGATACCGCTCCGCCGTAGCGGATGAACAGGTGGATGAAAACCAGACCGATGCAGCTGAGGATGTTCACGAAGAAGGGGACGAAGAAGGGGACGGCGAAACCGGCCCACTGGGCCGAATCGTGTACTGGCTATCGGGAGGCCCGCTGCTCGATTTGGAATCGTTGTTTGTTCGTTCCGGGCACCGACGGAAAATGGAATCCGAAACTTGGAACGCATGGCCGCTTTTGATCACGTCGACGGCACTGATGGGAGTGGCTTGTTACGTGTTGGTGATGGCGTGTGAATGGCTGGGCAGCGGGCCGGGCAACGCGGCGCATCCGAGCTACCAGATCTTCGGGTGGGAATTGACCGGCATCGGCATGGCCCCGATTTTTGTCGCGGTGATCTTCGCTTCGATGGCGACCAGCGTGCCCGACACCGTGATGTCGATCCGCGACGCCCGGGACGGGGACTACGACGATGCCGTGGCCAACGCGCTGGGCAGTAATATCTTTGACATCGGTTTCGCCCTCGGCTTTCCCTTGTTCGCGTATACGCTTGTTTTCGGTCCGATCACGTTGACCGAATCGATCGCGATGCAGACGGGCCAGATCCTGTTTTTGCTGTTGATCCTGACGATCGTCGGTTTCTTTGTGTATTTCATCGGCCCGCGTGGCGTCAGCGACGACGGCACGACGCACATCAAGATGAGTCGCGGCACGGCGACGATGCTGTTGGCGTTGTACGTGGCCTTCCTGACGTACATCATCGGCACCGTCGCCGAGTGGCCCTGGGCGGTGACGTTTTCTTCTTGGCTGACGATCTGAGCGTCAAACCTCAGCCGCGCCAACCAAGCCCGATCGGTGCCACCCACCTTCGATTCCCTTCGAACGAATCCTCCACGAAGGCTTGCAGATCCATCAAGTCGAGTTGTATTCGTATCTACTGTTGCCGAATCACTACCACTTGGTGCTGCGTCCGCTGGTCGACGGCGAGAGGAGCCGGTTCACGGGCTGGGTCGGCGGGACGCACACGAGCGATACCATGCCCACTACCACACCAGCGGAATGGGCCATGTTTACCAGCAACGCTACAAGAGTTTCCCGATTCAGGACGACGAGCATTTCTTCGTCGTCTGTCGGTACGTCGAGCGGAACGCATTGCGAGCCGGGTTGGTCGGTCGAGCGGAAGAATGGCGGTGGGGTTCTTTGTGGCGATGGCTGCAAAAACCCGAGCCTGATCCGCGATTGCTCTCGCCCTGGCCGCCGACTCGACTGCCACGCCGGGCCGAACGCGTCAACGAAGCACTCACCGACGGCGAACTGGCCGAGTGCCGACGATTCGCCCAGCGCGGTAAACCACTGGGCGATGACGGTTGGGTCGAATCGATCGCCCGTCGGCTCAATTTGGAATCCACCATGCGACCGCGTGGCCGAAAGCGGGTTCGATTGCCCAAACAAGACATCAAAGAGGCCTGACCCCTTTTGATCATCCGTACTCAGGGCGCAGCCCGGTACTCGTACTCCTACTCGAAACGGCGCACCAATGACCGAGCCAATCTTCGACCACGATCGACTTGACGTTTACCGACTCTCGATCCAATACGTCGCATCATCGTTCGCCGTCGCCAAGGACTTGAACGGTTGTCATCGCCACGCTCGAGATCAGTGGCTTCGCGCGGCGCAATCGATTCCACTCAACATCGCAGAGGGTAACGGAAAACGAAGCCTGAAAGATCGCAGCCGATTTCTTGACATCGCACGTGGCTCGGCTCTGGAGTGTGTTGCGATTCAAGACGTACTCGCTGCAACTTCGGGATTGGATGCGCAACGGCATGCCGAACTGAAACGAATGCTGCATCGAATTGTGTCGATGCTCACAAGGTTGATCGCACGATCCGGTGTCGTGGCGGAGTCGACAGAAGAGTTCAATCCTGGAGTCGAGCACGAGTACCGCGATGCTGAGTACGAGTACAAGTACGACGAAGATCGGAAGCCAGAACCAGGAATTGGGCCCGATCAAAGGGGACGATGGCAATTTCGGAGGACAAATCTAACAACCCCGATCGGTTCCAGGCACCGTCGAATCCGCTACCGGTTGTCGTCCCTTCGGGACTTGTGTGGTGCGGGGTAATGCGGGTTCCACGGGCGTGCCCGCCGGCGGGGGGCTGTCGCCGCTTCGCGGCTAGAAACTTGAGTACCAGGCAGACCGGGAGGGAAAATCACCCTCAGGACCGGAGAGGCGAGATGGCAGCCCGCGGGGTGGGCACCTTGAGGTTCCTTTGCCGTCTCTGAGATCAAGACGCCAATTCGGGAAATACCGACTCGTCGAATTCTTGGCGTTTGATGATCGACTTGATTCTTAACAAAAAGTCGCTCTTGTAATTCGCGATCTGTTGCTCGGTCGAATCCGTTTTCGCGGCGACTTCTTTGTTGGGCATCCCGACGACGAACAATAGCTCTAGGATTTTCAGTTTTTGGAAGTTGCCGGCCGATTTCCAGCGTTCGATTTGTTCGGCGATCGCTTCGGCGACGGCCTGCTCCTCGAGTCGTTTGCGTTCCACGCTGCGGACGATCGAACTGGCCATGCGATCGGAACCGGCCAAGTCGATGCCCCGACTGGCTTCGTCGCTGCCACGGGCCCCCAGTTGCAACGCGGGCCGGCGGCCTTCGCGGCGAAGGTGGTCGGTCAATTTGTACGCACAGATCGAAAAAAGATAACTCTCCAGGGGACGCGAGCCGTCGTAATTCGGCAAACTGATCAAAAATCCGACGAAGGCTTCTTGAACGATGTCCTCGCTGGAGGCACGATTCCGGATCCGGCTATCGGCGTAGGCCAACAACCGGCCTTCGTAACGATCGATCAGTTTGGCCCACGCGTCCTCGTCACCGGCGCGGATCTGCCGGATCAAATAGGCATCGACGCCCTCGGTACTTGAATCGTTCATTCCTGTACGCTAGCGGACAGCCGGGCAAAATGCCAGCGAGGGGGGGCGGTCGGCGACCGTGGCGTGTCGCCTCCGTCTGGAGATTGCCGAAAAGTCCGTTACCCTGGTTGATGGGACACCACAGGCACCGGGAAAATCATGAACACACACGTCAAGCACTTGATCATCGGTGGCGGATTGGCGGGGTTGTCGTGCGCGACTCGTCTGGCCGGTCGAGGCCAAGAATTTTCCGTCGTCGAAGCTACCGACCGGGTCGGCGGACGCGTGCGAACGGATCAAGTCGACGGGTTCCATTTGGACCACGGCTTTCAAGTTTTGCTGACGGCGTATCCGGCGTGTCGTGAGCTGCTGGACTATGACGCCTTGCGATTGCGTCCGTTCGACCCCGGGGCGCTGATCCGACAAGCGGGAAGGTTTGCCGTTTTGGGCGATCCTTGGCGGCGACCGTCCCAAGCTTTGGCGACCGCCGTCAATCCGGTCGGCTCGCTGAGTGACAAGCTGCGGATCGCGAAACTTCGTTACACCAGCCGACTCGGTTCGCTGGACGATCTTTATCATCGTACCGACGCGCCGACCATCGACCGACTGCGTCACGATGGTTTTAGTGATTCGATGATCGACGGCTTTTTTAAACCGTTTCTGGGCGGCGTGTACTTGGACGAATCTTTGCGGGTTTCCAGTCGCATGTTGGAGTTCGTCTTTCGCATGTTTGCCGAAGGCGACATTGCCGTCCCGGCCGACGGGATGGCCGCCATTCCGCGACAGCTGGCAGATCGTTTGCCGCGTGGCAGCCTGCGTTTTCATAACGCCGTCACGAATCTGACCTTTGACGGCCGACGCTACCGGGCCGCGTTGTCTGACGAATCGACGATGACGGCCGATCACGTCGTCGTCGCCGTGGAAAGTCCGGCGGCGGCGGCGCTGCTGGGCGGGGAAAGCGTCGCGACGGATTGGTCGGGGACGACGAACCTGTATTACGCGGCCGAGGAGTCACCTGACGCGAGAAGATTGCTGATGCTTCGGGGCGACGAGTCCGGCATCGTGCAAACGGCCGTGGTGCTCAGCAACGTCGCCCCGGAATATGCCCCCGTGGGGCGAGCGTTGATCTCGGTCAGCGTGGACGCGAAAGATCATGATCCCGAAACCGGTGACACCCGGACGATCGATGCTGCCGTCCGAAATCATCTCGTCGATTGGTTCGGCGATGTCGTCCGGACGTGGCGATTGCTGCGCACTTATCGCGTTCCCTACGGATTGCCCAAACGTGTTTTGGACCCCGTCCTGCGAGACGTGGCGATCGACGAACTCGGTGGGCGAAAGGTTCCCGATGGCACGCTTTTTTGCTGCGGCGATCACTCGGAAACGCCCAGTATCCAAGGCGCGATGAACAGCGGATTGCGGGTGGCGGCGGAACTCACGGATTGACGCGGACGCCGAACACGTCCGGGGGCTACCGCGACGCAAACAGATCGCTGAGGACGACCGCTTCGATCAAGGATCGCAGCGGGTAGTCTTGCGATTGCAAGGACCGCGAGATCTCGTCGATTTCGGGACGATCAGACGCTTCGACCTGGCGACCGAGTGCGTACACGAACAGCCTTTCGGTGACACCGCGGGCGAAGCTCGATTTGCGTTCCACCAGCAGCGACTTCAGTTCGCCGAGATCCGCGAACGTTTCTCCGCCGGGCAGCCGACCGCTCGGATCGACTTTCGCCTTGTTGGGATATCGATCACGCAGTCGTCCGATGGGATCAAAGGATTCCAGGGCGAAACCCAGCGGGTCGATCTTGCGATGGCACTGGCTGCAGGCTTCATCGCTGCGGTGCTTCTCCAACAAATCACGGATCGACGTGGCACCTCGGACGTCGGGATCGATCGCCGGGACGTCGTCCGGCGGCGGGGGCGCCTGGCTGCCGAGAATCTTTTCGAGCATCCAGACGCCGCGGGTCACCGGCGACGTTTCGATGCCGTTGGCCGTCGCCGTCAACACGCTGGCCTGTCCCAACAGTCCGCCCCGTCGCGGATCGTCGAAGTGGATTCGACGGAACCGTTGGGCGTCTTCGCCGGGAACCGCATCGCCGACGCCGTAAAGCATCGCCAGGTCGCGGTTGATGAACGAATAATCCGCCGACAAACACTCCACGAGCGATCGGTCTTCGTCGATCAGGTGTCGCAAGAAGAGTTTGGTTTCGGTTCGCATCGACGCTTCCAGATCGTCGGCATAATACGGCGCAAAGGCATCGCGATCGGGCGGTTGACTGCCGAGGTCACGCAGGTTTAGCCAGCCGTCCAGAAATCCCTCCAAGAATGCTTCGCTGCGCGGGTCCGCCGACATCCGCCGCACTTCGCGGCGCAGCACATCGGGGTCGCCGATCCGGTCCGACGCGGCCAATTCGAATAGCCGATCGTCAGGCATCGTCGACCACAAAAAATACGACAAACGCGACGCCAAAGCGTAAGCCGATAGACGGTCCGCCGAGGGATCGTCGCCGGGCTGCAAGTACAAAAAAGCGGGTGAGCAGAGCACGGCTTTTAAAGCGTCGCGAAACGCCTGCTCGTCCGTTCGGCCCGCCTCGGTGCGATCGGCGACCAGTCGCATCAGTCGTTTCAGCTCGTCGGGTGTGACCGGGCGACGATAGGCTCTTGTTGCGAACGTGCGGAGCAAAGCCTCGGTTCGGTCCGCCGTGAACGGTTCGTCGCCCAAGATCGCTTTGCGGGTTCTCGTCGGCCCGGCTTCACCGATCGGTCCGATCACATGGACTTCGTGAATCCGAATGTGTGGCAGGTAACCGTGTCGAATGATGTTTTTGCGATTGATAAAGATCCCCCGGTTCCCGCGTTTCTCCTCCGGTAATAACTCCGGGTACTCACGAGCGAGTCGATTGAACGTTTGGCGGGTCGCCATCATGCCGTTGGGGAACGTGAATCGAGGGCCGAAACCTTGATCCAAGGGGATTTCGAGGGTGTACCACTGCGGCGCCCCGTCGGCGATGACGGTCTCGGCCAAAACGGGCTGCAGCGGCTGGACCGTGTGTTGTTCCTCCAACGACGTGTCGCCCGGGACGATGCCCATGCGGAACGGTTCGTCCAAATTGATTTTCAGATGCTTTTCGTCGTACGGCGTGTCACGATTCATCGCTTGGGCCAGCACCTTGATGCGATAAACGCCGTCGACGGGGACGCCGGAATCGAACTCCGTCAGCGGTCCGTAAGCACCTTCGGGTCGATCGGCACGGGGGCCGTCGTAAAGGCACAGGTAACGAAAATCGAACGCTTCTTCGTGTGCCGGATTCAGCTCGGGTTGCTGCTTGAATCCGTCACGGAAAACCCATTGATGCTGCGTCGCGGGTTCCGTTCGGGCGAACGCTTTCTCGACGATCCGATCGGCGGCTTCCAGGTAATGTTCCAGCAAGTATCCCGACGTCACCAACGCGTCGCCGATGTTGTCGAAATTGGCGACCGTGTTGTCCGTCGGGAAGGAACCGGTGGGATCGAACATCGCCATGTTCATGTCGAACAGGTCCGACACCGTGTTGAGATATTCGCGACGATTCAAACGGCGTAACACGGTTCGACCACCGGTGCTGCCACGAACGGCGTAGCCGTCACGGATGCCGCGCTGCAGGGTATCGATGACACGCAATCGCTCGGCCGGGGTCGGCTGCGCGGCGTCGTCGGGCGGCATGGCGCCCAAAGTCAACTGGTCGGCGACTTCTTGCCAAGCGATCAGGTCATCGGCGTCCGTGGTCGGCAACGTCAATGAATCGAAGCGGCGGTCTCCCTCTGCCGCGTCTTCGCCGTGGCAATCGATGCAATACGTCTGCACGAATCCGACAGCTTGCGAGTCGGGCGGGCTCGGATCTTGACCGCGAAGAACCGTTGTCGCGGCCAAACAAATCACGATCGCCACGGCCGCGGAGGTCGCCGCGGATCTCCGGTGCAGACGACTGTGTTTTCTCTCGGCCATTCTAGACACCCTTTGTATCCAGGCCACGGAGCGTGCCGGTGCTGGTGGAGAAACGATCGGTCTGGACGCCGAATTGTTGCAGCATGCTGACAAACAGGTTGGTCAGCGGCGGACGGTGGTGGCCGTTTTGATCGAACGCCAGATGCCCTCGGTGTCGGAATCCGCCGCCGGCAAGGACGACGGGCAAGTTTTTGTTGGTGTGCGAGTTTGCATTTCCCATGCCGCTACCGAACAGCACCATCGTGTCGTCCAGCAACGATCCGCTGGAGCCTTCGAGCGATTTCAGTTTGCCCAGAAATCTTGTGAATTGTTTGACTTGATAAGTCTCGATCTCGATCAAGGCGTCGATGCTGTCCTGTTTTTGCCCGTGATGCGACAAGGCGTGATAGCCGGCCGAGTAGCCGAATTGCCGGGCTTCGAAGTCGCCGCCGATCTCCAGCGTTGCGATCCGCGTCGAATCGGTTTGCAGCGCCAAGGCGATCAACTCGTACAGCAGCGGCAGATCCTCGACCATGTTGCTGTTCTTGGGCGCGTCGATCGGGGCGTCGGGTTTCGGGATCGAAGACCATTGTTCCTTGAGTTCCAAACGTTGTTCGACTTCGCGAATCGAAGTGAAGTATTCGTCCAGCTTGTCGCGGTCCTGCCGAGCCAGTTTTTTGGACAGCGATTTGGCATCCCCCAGCACGCTGTCCAAAATCGATTCCTTCAACCGAAACCGGTCGATCGCTCGGGCCGTGTCGGCTCGGCTTTCGTCGACGAACAGCCGATCGAACAATTCACGCGGCCCGGTGATCGGCGGGACGCGTGTCCCGCTCCGTGTCCAGGACATCTGGCAACCGCCGTGGATTCCGGTTTCGCTGCCGACCGTCAGGGAGGTGAATCGGGTCTGGCCGCCGACGCTTTCGGCGGCACGTTGGTCGACGGTTTGGTTGCCCTCAGGCATGGATTTCGCATCGACTTGCCGGACGCCCGAAAGGAAGGCGTGGATCGCAAAGTGGCCGCCCTTGACGCCGTGGTCCAAGCCGGAAACCACGGTCAAGTCGTCCCAATGATTTCGCAGCGGCTGGGCCGTCGCGGGCAACTCGACGTTTCCGCGTGCCCCTTTGGGCCAGAAGGCTTCTGGATAAAAACCGAGCATGTTGCCGATGCACACCATCCGCTTCGCCGTGGTGGGATCGGCAGCGGCGCCCGCAAGGCAGCGAGCCGACGGCAAGGCGGGGAGCCCGATGCTCAGGCCGGCCGCTTTCAAAAATCCACGACGTCGAACGTTGGCGGGGTGCATGGCGAAAAATCCTATGGCAGAGGCAGGCGGGGCGACGCTGAATGGCTGACATTCGGTCGACCTGTTAGTGTAGGCGATAGCGGGGACCTTGAAAACGTTCACCGCCCGACCCTGCGGCCAAGTGGGCCGCCCGGCTCAGCGGCCCGATCCCCCACTCCAGCGATTTGCGACCCAGCATGGACGATTCGGAAGAATACGAAGTTCAGACCGCCGACGACGTTTTTCGAACCGCCGTGATTTTCGAATCGGCCTTGGGTTTGCTCGCGTTGTTCTTGGGCTGGCTGATCGGCCCCGATGCGCGGGCCTTGGTCCCCAAGATCGATTTCGGTCAGATCGACTGGGCGACCTGGTCGCCGATCGTGACCGGTTTGCTCTACGGCACGCTCGCCGCGATTCCGATGCTGTTGATGATCGCGGTGCTCCGCCGGCTGCCCCTGGAATCGGTTCGCAAGCTGGAAAAGTTGAGCGATGACGGGATGCTGAAACTGTTGTTGAAGCTCGGTCCCGTCGAGCTGTTGTTGATCAGCGTGTGCGCCGGTGTCGGGGAGGAGTTGCTGTTTCGCGGTTGGTTGATGCAATGGTTGTCCGGGGCGCCCGGCGAAGTCGGTCCGGTGGAAATCGGCGTCGGCTTGGTCGGTTCCTCGATCGCGTTCGGTTTGGTCCACCCGATCACCAAGTTGTACATCTTCGTCGCGTCGATCATCGGATTGTATTTGGGTGTGTTGCTGCTCCTGTCGGGAAACTTGCTGGTCCCCATCGCCGCGCACGCGGCTTACGACGCGGCGCAGTTGATGCTGACGGCGCGAGAAAAAACGAAAAGCGAAGTCGTCGACGAATCCGAGGAAGCGTAGGACCTGTGACGATCGCAACGACTTGACGGGGTATCGGCTGTGCCCATTGTGCGTGCTGCGTGCGTCCGCATGGCGACGACTGTCCTCTCGACCGGCCGACGGTCGATGCTGATCGTGTGTATCCGTTCGGTTCAAGGAAGAGCCCACCCGTCGCCGTGTTCACGCCAGCTCGCTATCAATCCCTTTCCGCGCAGCGTCGATTGGCGTTGGCGTTGATGCTGGGGTCGCTGTTGACGGGATCGATGTTGCTGGGCTGTCACGGCGGCCCGCGATCGGTCTGGCCTTCCTTCTCCGCCCAGCGACGTCTGCCCGATGCGGCGAAAGCCCCGTCGATCCGTCCACCCCAGCCGGTCCGCATGGTCGCCGAGGGCGAACAAATGAATTCACCGGAGCTGCGGTTGGTGGCCCACCGTCGGCATGCGTCGGACACGGCGGATGACACGCTCGAATTGACGAACATGCTGGAAACCTCGTTGGCCGCCAAGTTCGCCACGCCGATGAGTCCGTCGCCGCACTCGCAAGCCGAATCGTCGCCGGTCCCGGGCGGCTTGCCGATGCCCCGGTCGTCGCTGTCGACTTCGCCCGTGCAGGTCTCCGTGCCGCCACGGAATGCTGCGGATCAGACGCCGGCGTTTCGTGATTTGACCGAAGCGGAGATGCTGGCGCAGGCACTTTCCGGCGCACCGGCCTTGCGGCAGCTGGGCGTTCGAATTCTCTCCAATCCCGAATCCACGCCCACGATTTACGACCGCGCGATCGAAGCGACCGATCCGTTTTTCGGACCCGCCGCGGCGTTGGCCGAATTCGACAGCCAACTGTCCGCCGGATTAAACACCGAGAACAACGACCGCGTGTTCAACAACACCACACTGGGCGGCGAAGTGCAAGAACTGGTGCAGGACACCGCCGAGGCGAGAATCGGCTGGCAGAAGCGAGCCTGGAACGGCGCCACCTTTGACGTCCAAAACATCCAGTTTTACGACAACAACAATCGCACCGCGAACCGTTTCCCCAACTACTGGGAATCGTTCCTGGAAGCCGGCGTGCGGCAACCGCTGTTGCGAGGTGCCGGTCGCCAATTCAACGCCATCGCGGGCCCCAATGCCCGACCGGGTTTCAATTTTTCCAACGGCATCCTCATCGCGCGTTTGAACACTCAGATCAGCGATGCGGATTTCCGAATCGCGCTGCGAAATTTTGTGCAAGACTTGTACCTGTCTTATTGGACGCTACACCGCGAATACCAATCGTTGGAGAGTCTGATCCGGTCGCGTGATTTGGCGTATCAAACCTGGCAATCGGTCTTGGCTAAAAAGAACGCCGACTTGAAAGGCGGTGAAGCCGATAAGGAGGCCCAGGCCCGAGCCAGGTACCATCAAATGCGTCGCGACGTGGCGATCGCTTTGGACGGCCAAGAAGGCCGCGGGGGTTACTACGTCACGGAGCGACAACTGCGACAGTTGATGGGTTTACCGATGGCCGAGGATCGCGTCTTGCGTCCGATCGATCCGCCCGCGAATGTCCGTTACGTGTTCGACTTTGATCAACTGGTTTCGCGTGGGGCGTCGCATCGCGCGGAAGTCCGACGGCAAACGATTCGTGTGCAACAAGAACAGTACCGGTTGATCGCGGCGAAGAATTTCTTGCTTCCTCAACTGGATCTGATCGGCCGCTATCGATTGCGGGGTTTCGGTGACGACTTGATCGGCGGTGGCGCGGATCGTTTCGCCTCGGCCGGCCAAGACTTTTACGCGTTGGATCATCAGGAATGGCAGT
>CAYVRC010000154.1:0-14715 GCA_964453205.1 uncultured Pirellulaceae bacterium
GTTATTACTACTTCGGCCAGGACCAGCGAGTCTCCGACGAGGCGGCGATCATCCGCAGCGTCGAGAATGCCACGAAGTGGGTGCTTCGGCAAGGCTTCCGCAACGTGATCATCGAGATCAACAACGAGTGCAACATACGCGCCTACGACCACGACATCCTCAAGCCGGACCGCGTCCACGAACTCATCAAGCTTGCCAAGGCCGTGACGCACGACGGACGCCGGTTGTACGTGAGCACTTCCTATGGCGGCGGTACGATTCCTGATGAGCACGTGATCGCCGTTTCTGACTACGTCCTCCTTCACGGCAACGGTGTTCACGACACCGAACGCATGGCGGAGATGGTGTCCACGGTGCGCAAGATGACAGGTGACACGCCCAAACCCATCATCAACAACGAGGACGACCGCCCGTGGCGTGACGACCACCAAGGCTGGGGTGAGGACGGTAACAATTTCGTTACCTGTGTCAAGAACTACGCTTCCTGGGGCTATTTTGACTTTCGCCGGGAGGGTGAGGGTTTTGACGAAGGCTACCAGAGCGTTCCGGTCAACTGGGGGATCAGCTCGGAGCGCAAAAAGAGTTTCTTCCGGTTGCTAAAGAACATCACCACACAGGAAGCAATCCAGGGCAAATGAGTCGCCGGACTCAACAGCATCGCTCGAGTCCGCGAGTCGAAGGAGCAGGACTCGGCGAGTCATGCTACGTTTGGCGTTCAGGTGACTCGTTTTCGGACGAGCAATTCGGCTTTTTCGTGTCGAGAATTCGCTGCAAAAATTCACACCGGTTTTTCCAATCCGAAGCGTTGAGTGTCATGAAACGAATCATTTCGATCATTGTGGTCTCGGTCCTGTGCTCCTTCGGTGCTTTCGCCGATGACAATTGGCCTCAGTGGCGAGGACCGACAGGGATCGGAAAGACGTCGGCCGCCGCAGGGATCACCTCCTGGGGACCGACAACGAACATTCGGTGGCGGACGGAGTTGCCCGAGGCGGGCAATTCGACGCCGATCGTTTACGGGGACAAGATCTTTCTGACACAGCCGCTGAGTGATTCCCGAGAACGCGGTATGATGTGTTTTGATCGAGCAACCGGAAACGAATTGTGGCGACGCGGCGTCAGGTATACCGCCGATGAACCGACGCACCGCACCAACCCGTACTGTTCGGCTTCACCGGTCGCCGATGATGATCGCGTAATCGCATGGCTCGGTTCGGCGGGGTTGGTCTGCTGGGATCATGCCGGCAAAGAACTCTGGCGACGTGATTTGGGCACCCTGGAACATCGCTGGGGATACGGATCCTCGCCGATCTTGCATGACCAACTCTGCATCGTGAACTTCGGCCCCGGAAGTCGAGAATTCCTCATCGCCGTGGATAAACGGTCGGGCGAAACGGTTTGGAAGGTCGACGCTTGGGATGACGTCAAAGAACGTGAACTCAGCGGCCCGGAGAACGACGGCAACGCGAACGACTTCACCCGAGACGATGATCGTTCGGAGCGGCTGCGTGGATCGTGGAGCACTCCGATCATCGTCAACATCGACGGAAAGTCTCAACTGGTGGCGACGCTGCCCAGACGTCTCGCTTCGTTCGATCCTGTCAACGGAGCCCTGAATTGGGTTTGTGGCGGCGGGGCCCCGTTGGCCTACGCTTCCCCGATGGCGTCCGCTGGGATTGTGGTCGCGCTCGGCGGCTATGGTGGTGCATCGCTGGCGGTTCGGTGCGACGGTGAAGACGACGTCACGGACTCCCGGCGGCTTTGGCACGAGCCAAAGGATTCCGGCTGGCTGGGGACCGGGGTCATCCAAGACGGCGCGCTGTATGCCGCCGACATGAGCGGCATCCTCAGTTGCCGAGATATTGAAACCGGAGAGGTGCTTTGGAAGGAACGAACCGAAGGCGGCAGCACTTGGTCCACCGTCACACAGGATGCAAGCGGCTTGATGTTTCTGCTTTCCAAATCCGGCACGACAACCGTGTTTCGACCCGACAAGGAAAAATTTGACCTCGTCGCCTCCAACTCGCTCGGTGAGACCACCAACGCCTCGATCGTCATCGCCGGCAACGACATCCTGATCCGCACCGACGAAGCCCTCTGGTCGATTGGGAAATAGAGAGGGACTAATCCTGCCCAACTCCGTGATTGCAAAATGAACAACACGATGCGTCCCTCCTTGCCGGTGTCCGCCATGACTGTTGGGTTTGGTTTTTTGTGGGGTCGTTCCAGGCGGCGCTGCCTGGCGTTGGTGTTGTGCTTTCCCGGGTTGCTTCCGAGTGCTTTCGCCGCGTCTCCCGCAGTGGTGAGTTTTGACCGAGACGTCATGCCGTTGCTCGAACGCCGTTGCAACCAATGCCATCACGGAGAGCAGCAAAGTGGTGGGTTGGATCTGACTCGGTTGGCGACGATTCGTCGCGGCGGTGATGAACTCGGCGCGGCGGTGATCCCGGGCGACCCCGACGCGAGTCCGCTGATTGGGGTTTTGACGGGTGACCTGGAGCCTGCGATGCCGGAGGAAGGTGAATCGCTGCCGACGGAGGAAATCAACTTGCTGCGAGACTGGATCGCAGCGGGAGCCGAGGACGATTCTCCCGCATTTCCCGCGGACGAAGTGCGATTCTTCGAGCGAGAAATTCGCCCGGTGCTGGCGAACCACTGTTTCAAGTGCCATGCGGGTGAGGATCCTGAACATGGGCTGCGGCTGACCTCGCGTCACGCGATTCTGGCCGGTGGATTTGATGGGCCGGTGGTCGACATCGAGCATCCACGAGAGAGTCGTTTGATGAAAGCAGTGCTTCACAAAGGCGAAGTCCGGATGCCTCGGGGGGGCGATCGCTTGAGCGAGAAACAAGTGGCTGCACTGGAGCGTTGGGTGAGCTTGGGTTTGCCGTGGCCGGCAGACCAAAACGTGTTGGCTCGAGAAAAACTGTTCACCATCAGCGACGCGGATCGAAACCACTGGGCGTTTCGTCCCTTGCCAGGCAAGATCGCAGAAGACGGGACGATCGATGCAATCCTGGCACAACACCATCAAGGCCTTGGGGTCACTTCATCGCCCCAGGCTGATCGACACCAGTTGTTGCGACGCGTCACGTTTGACCTGATCGGCTATCCGCCCACGCCTGAGGAGATCGCGGCATTCACGGAAGACTCTCGTGACGATTCGTTCGAGCAAGTCGTCGACTCGCTGCTGGCTTCGCCACTGTTCGGCTGGCGATGGGGACGCCATTGGCTGGATTACACGCGTAACGGATCGACGGGGCAACCGACGCGGGGGCCGGCACTCGACGCGGATCGATATCAGCGGTGGGTCGCCCAGTGTTTCAATGAAGATCGGCCCTACGATTGGTTTGTCCGCACGCACTTGGCTGGCGATTGGATGCCCGGCTATGAGGGAGAGGACTACTGCATCGATCAAGCCTCGGCTGCTGCGGTGCCGATCAACGGACCGCGAACTTTTTCCAAAGCGGAAACCGAAACTTTCATCCTGATGGATAAGCTGGATGAGAGTGTCGAGTTCATGGGGCGTTCGCTGATGGGCATCAGTCTGGAGTGTGCGCGTTGTCATGATCACAAGTATGACCCGATTTCCCAACGAGATTACTACGCGCTGTTGGGTTTCTTTCAAAGCAGTAGCTATGCTCCCGTGCCGGTCGATGCGAGTTCCCGTCGGGAGGCAGCGATGGCTGTCGAGCGGTATCGCAGTCAAGTTGCCGAGAAGGCCAGACTGCTCGGCTTCATTCGTCGCGAGGGTTTATTGCTGAACGTCCGCGGTGGTGGTCGAGTCAAGCAGTGGCAGGCCTCCCGAACCGAGGTGCTCGCACCGATGTACCGACGATTGATGGAACTGGAGATCGAGGTGTTGCGGGCCGAGTCGAAGGCGGCGGCGAAGCAGGGCGATTCGGCTGCGGTTGCTGACTTGGGGACGGCGATTGAACAACGCGTCAATTCGCTCGAAAACTTGGAATCACCCGAATACGGCGCACCCCAATTCAAAGAGATGGGTTATTTCATTAGCGGTCACAAGAGTCAGTTGGGTTTGATCAAACGGTCGCAGGCACTGGGGCGAGAGGATCTTGTCAAAGAGCTTCGAGAGCAAGCTGAATACTGGCAGCAGGAACGCGACCGCTGGGGAGAACGAACGCGATACGGCGGCTACGCTCGGACGGATCCCGAAGTTGCCGAGTTGGCGAAGGCGGCCGAACGCATCAACGAAATCCAAGCGAGTTTGCCGGCAAATCCTGACCGGCCTTGGGAGTCTCCAAAATCTGGTCATCGATACGTTCGCACCGACGGCGGTTTGCGGCGGGAAGAAGACCTCGGCCCGCTGGACGAGATCGCTCGGGCGGCAGGCCTGCAATTCAACAACGATAATGCGAACCGGGTGTGGATGCATCCTTGGTTCATCGGTAATGCAAGGCTGCTGAAACGAGGTGATGTGCTGGAACCGGGCGACCTGGTTCCCCGCGGTTTCCCGGTCTTCTTTCAGCAAACCGGCGAACTGGCCTCTTCGGCAACCGCTCTCGAGATCCCGCCCGATCGCAGTGGACGGTTGGAGCTCGCCCATTGGCTGACTCGTGAGGATTCGCTTCAAGCGGCGCTCGTGGCGCGTGCCGCTGTCAATCGCCTTTGGCAACAACTTTTTGGCGATGCGATTTGTCGCACGCCCAAGGAGTTAGGTCGGTTGGGCGAAACACCGGACATGCCGGAACTCATCGATCACTTGGCCGGTCGTCTGGTTGAACAGAATTGGTCCATCAAAAGTTTGGTTCGCGAGATCGTGCTCAGTGAAGCCTATCAACGGAGTGCTTCAGTCGCAGAGACGGATTTGGCATTGGATCCGGACAATCGTTTCTTTGCTCGGCAAAACGTCCGACGACTCGAATTCGAAGCGATTGGCAACTTGGTCGAGTGGTTAGGTCGTGGTCAGCGACACGCGGGACCCACGAGGGCGAGTGAGTACGCCGAGCATTTTGATGCTCCGTCACCTTACGACTTGGTCGAAAGCCGCGTGGTATCCATCACGCCGACCCAAGCCTTGTTCATGATGAATGACGAACGAGCTGCTCAGGCACTGGCACGTTCTCTGGTCACACGTCTCGGCTTGGCCGGGCAGGATGCGCTGCTGGAAGCGATCACGCCCCTTTATCTGGCGGTCTTTCAACGCCCACCGACGGAGACCGACCGTCGATTCGCATCCGGTTATATTGAACGGCGTCGCGAGCAATTTGGCATCAGTGACCCGTCTGCGGAGTTACTCGAATTCACGAGCCTGTTGATTTGTGCAAACGAAACGATTTACCTGCAATGAGAGTTCGTTGTGATGACTCCGGAAGCAATTCAAAGGTTGGTCATGCTTGATCGTCGTCAAACTCTGTTTTCCCTCGCCGCGGCGCCAGGTATTTTCGCGTCGGGGTCGCTGTGGGCAGATGAAGCCGACGTTGCGTCGACGTCTTTGCCACTGCATCACGATGGCAAAGTGAAGAGCATCATTTTTTACTATTGCAAAGGTGGTCCTTCTCAGGCACACACCTTCGACAAGCCCGAACGGGTGAATGATCCATCGCTTTACCCGTGGAGTTTCTCACGTTGCGGTCAGTCTGGTCTCGAGATCAGCGATCTGTTCCCGCGGTTGCAAACGGTTGCCGATGACTTGTGTGTGATTCGCTCGGGTTACGGTTCGGTCGCGTCGCACAACGAAGCGGGCATTCATATCTTCACCGGTGCCAGTCGCGCGGGCGCCAGCCTGGGGGCTTGGATGCTGTACGGACTCGGCAGCGGCAATCCGAATCTTCCGGGACATGTTTTCTTGACCGGCCGCGTCGCCGGAGACAAATGGGCCATCAGCGACGGTGAAGTCCACGGCGGCGCACGCTCGATCGGTGCCGGCGGGTTACCGCCCGCTCTGCAAGCACAAGTGGTCAAGGACTTGACCACGCCGGTGGCGAATTTACGTAGCCCGCTGGGAGAATCCCAGTCACGTTGGTTGGCGGAGTTGAGCAGC
The DNA here is from genome assembly GCA_964453205.1 of uncultured Pirellulaceae bacterium. GTDB lineage: Bacteria > Planctomycetota > Planctomycetia > Pirellulales > Pirellulaceae > Crateriforma. Next base: position 6,005 of record CAYVRC010000154.1, read on the forward strand.
CTCAATTCCCGGTTGGCTGCTCGGTATGGTCACGTGTCGGACTTTGATGCGCGGACTGAATCCTTCCAGACGGCCCACCGGATGCAATCCGCTGCACCGGAGGCCTTTGAATTGGCGGCCGACACAGCCGACCTCGAGATGCGACGGCTCTACGGACTCGATCCTCAGGAAACCCGTAGCACCGGGACGAAGTTGCTGCTCGCGCGACGCTTGGTCGAGCGCGGCGTGCGTTTCATCTTGGTGCCATCGGTGGGCGTTCCCGGGGGACGCGGCGATTGGGATACGCATACTCCCGCCCAAGTGAAAGAAGCCTTGCCCAAGCTAGCCTTGGCTTGCGACCAGCCGTTGGCCGGGCTGATCACCGACCTGAAACAACGCGGGCTGCTCGATCAGACGTTGGTGATTTGGGGTGGAGAAATGGGACGCGGCGGCTCCGGCCACATGAACCACAACGGCAGTGCGTTCTGCTGGTGGATGGCTGGCGGCGGGGTGCGACCGGGTTTCGCTTACGGCGCCACGGACGAACAGAGTTTCACGGCGGTCGAAACACCGATCCACGTGCGAGACCTGCACGCGACCATCCTATGGCTTTGCGGTCTCGACTTTCGCAAGTTGGAACACAACGGAATCGGATTCGATACCACCTGCCGAGTCGCTGAAGGCATCATCGGCTGAGATCGAAAGGGACGGTGGCGCCGGTGGGTCCGCACTTCGGACCGCCGATGGATCTGGTCGCCACACCCGAAAAGTGCGTTCCGGGGCGGTTTGGCCGGGCGAACCAGCCCTTTGCCGATTACCAGAGAGGCGGCACGCTGCTAAACTCTCCGGTCTCCCTTTTGCTGAAGAACACAGCCTTTGTAGCCTCTTGAGAAGACAGCGAAATCCATGAACAAGACGAGAATTGTTGTCGCACCCGGCGATGGTGTTGGACCAGAAATCATGCGTTCGACGCTGCGGATTTTGGAAGCCGCCGGGGCCCCGCTCGAGTACGAAACGATCGAAGTGGGGGAGAGCGTCTATCGGAGTGGCCAGACGTCGGGGGTGCCCAGCGAAGCCTGGAATTTGTTTCGCGAGACCAATTGTTTGCTCAAAGGTCCGATCACGACGCCCCAGGGCAAGGGCTACAAAAGCGTCAACGTCACGATTCGCAAGACGCTGAATCTGTTTGCCAACATTCGACCGACGAAGTCCTACTCGCCCTACGTCACTTCGGCGCATCCCGGCATGAACCTGGTCATCATTCGTGAGAACGAAGAGGACTTGTACGCCGGGATTGAACATCGTCAAACACAAGAGGTCACTCAAGTCCTGAAGCTGATCACACGACCGGGCTGCGAGAACATTGTTCGTTACGCGTTCGAGTACGCCAAAGCCTACGGTCGTAAAAAGGTCACGTGCATGACCAAAGACAACATCATGAAACTGACCGACGGCCTGTTTCATCAAGTCTTTGACGAGATTGCCGCTGAGTATCCCGACATCACTAGCGACCATCAAATCATCGACATCGGAGCGGCCCGCCTGGCCGCTCAACCTGAAATGTTTGACGTCATCGTGACGCTCAATCTCTACGGCGATATCCTGTCCGACATCGCCTCACAGATCGCCGGCTCGGTCGGCTTGGCCGGTTCGGCCAACATTGGTCACACCATGGCGATGTTTGAAGCGGTTCACGGAAGTGCGCCCGATATCGCGGGCCGCGATGTCGCCAACCCGTCCGGGTTGCTGACCGCGGCAACACAGATGCTCGTCCATTTGGGGCTGGGAAGTTATGGGGAAACCATCAAAAATGCTTGGCTTTGCACCTTGGAGGACGGAATCCACACCGCGGACATTTACAGGGACGGGCTAAGCGCAAACGAGGTCGGCACGCAGGCGTTTACCGATGCGATCATCGACCGACTGGGTGGCAAGCCCAAGCAGCTGACACCCGTGTCTTACATGGATCGCCCGATCGAGGTGATTCGCAAGCCCTCGAAGCCTCAAACGCAGGTTCTCGTCGGTACCGATGTGTTCATCGGCTGGGATGAAGCCGAGCGAAATCCGGATGTGCTGGGCGATCAATTGAAAACGTTGGCTGGCGACGACTTTGATTTGGTCGTGATCACCAACCGGGGTGTCAAGGTTTTTCCGGAAGGCATGCCGGAGACCTTCTGTACCGATCATTGGCGGTGCCGGTTTGTCAGCAAGTCGAACGTCTGCGAGTATTCCCAAGTGTTGGCCTTGATGGGCCGTATCGATGACGCGAATCTGCAAATCATCAAGACGGAAAATCTGTACGACTTTGATGGAGCCGTTGGCTACTCGTTGGCGCAAGGTCAGTAGCGTGCCGGCTTTCGCTCGGCCGTCGGAGTCTTCGTCATGCCCTCGGTCGCGAGGCGATCGCGACACAAGTCAGGGAGAGCGAGACGATGATGATGGTCGGAAGAACCGCAAGGAAATAGGAAGGTGTATGGAACTGATGGATCCATGTCAGCCAGGAGGCGAGGCAACATTGTGATATCGCCGTCGCGAGGGCGAGGAGACGAACTTGCGACCAGTTGAAATGAACAGTGATGTTCAAAATCGCGAGCAGGAACAGCACCGGTAGGTAGAAGTACCCGAAAAAACGATCCATCGAGGTCGAGAACAGTAGCAGCAGGGTCATGCCCGCGTATCCCACCAGCGACAACGCGAGGGACACGGCAAGCCACCACGAGACACGTCGTGGCGGCAAAGCCGGCGCGGAATCATCGGGCAGATTCGCTGGTGCGGCGTAGGGATTCGGGATGCTCGCTGTCATCGAACTTCGTCGCCGGTTCCCTATCGGGTTGGAGGCTGATCCGGCCGGCCGGAACGGACGACCGACAGTTTATCAGAAACGATTCGTCGGGGCGTGCCGGATGACGCATCGTTCGGTCGTTGTTGATATCCTTTTTACCTACCGTCTTTCGCCCTCTCGCCGACCAACCGGACATCCGACATGCCCCTTTTATTTGATCCCCGCATCGTCTTCATGCCTGTGATGATCGGCCTGGCGCTGAGCAGTTGTTCGGTGCTTCGCGGCGATTCGCCGGCCCAGACCACGCCGGAGAATTTTCGCACGGAAAACTTGGTCGCCTGGTGCATCGTTCCCTTCGATGCCGAGAAACGAGGCCCGGCGGAGCGGGTCGAGATGCTTCAGCGATTGGGTCTGAACCGCGTGGCCTACGATTGGCGTGCCGAACATGTTTCTCAGTTCGAGCAAGAGATTCAGTTGTACAAGAAGAACGACATCGAGTTCTTCGCGTTCTGGAGTTGGCACGACTCCCTGGAGCCTTTGATCAAGCGGTACGAGTTCGCGCCACAGATTTGGTACTCCTGCCCGTCGCCCGAAGGCCAGACCCAAGCCGACAAGGTCGCCGCCGCGGCAAAGTTACTGATCCCGATGGTGAAAAAGACCGAGTCGCTTGGATTGAAGCTTGGCTTGTACAATCACGGCGGCTGGGGCGGCGATCCGGAAAACATGGTCGCCGTGTGTGAATCGCTCCGCCAGCATCATGACGCCGGTCATGTCGGAATCGTCTACAACTTTCATCACGGTCACGAACACGTCGATGGTTTCGACGAGTCCTTTGAAAGGATGAAGCCGTACCTGTTGTGTTTGAATCTGAACGGGTTGGTCGATCCGCGAACCGCCGACATCACGAAGCTGGAAAATAAAATTCGGCCGATCGGAAGTGGCCTCTACGAAGCCGAAATGATCCAGGGCGTGATCGACCGTGGTTACAAAGGCTCCGTGGGCATTCTGGACCACCGTCACGATCTGGACAGTGAGGTCGCATTGCGAGCGAATCTCGAGGGCTTGCGACGCGTCATCGGCGGGCGGTAGTCGGCCGGGGCGTGGAACCGTTTCGGGTCCACGCCGTGTCTGACATTTTTCGCGGTCGGATCGGCGTCTCGGCGTCCATCATTTTTCGCCGGCGTCTTCCAAAGCTTCCGACAATTCGTCGTCGCTGTCGGGCGACTGACCTTCTTCGTATTGGTCGTCGTACTCGGCGCTCAAGCCCGTCAACTCCGGAGCGGCTTGTTCATTCGGGTCAGCTTTGACGCTGCGTCGACCGCCGATACGAAGGGCCTCGTACGGCTTGGCGTAGAAGTATTGATTAACGACGCGGCCTCGATTGCACTCATAATCACCGCGATGTTCGGCGCGGTGCCACGCCATCGCCTCTTGGCTGGACGGAGCGATCAGGTAAGCGATCTTGCCGCCCAAGTAGGTCGGCCGGTTATAGACACGCCGGTATTCCGGAGGAAGGCGGTTTCCCAGCGGTGGAAGGAAATCCACGCGAGGAATGACCGGACCGGTTTCGCGGTTCGGGTGATGGGCCGTGACGGGAACGGCCATCGCGGCCAAGCAGATAAAGAGCAGGGCGGTGCGCATTGGAAATCCTTTTTTGATCCGGCGGTGGCGATCAATCCGTTGATGCCGTGTCGTCTGATCATTCCTTCGGCGACCGGTGGACCGAACCACGACCGGGATGCTTGGAATGCGGGAAACGCCGCGAGTATCGGGTGTGCGGGCTGTGAGGCGGGTTCCGCGGGCACCGATTGTCGGGGCCGAACCCGTGTGCGTTCAGGCCGTCGAACCGACGTAGCGCTTCCCCAAAACGTACAACGCGAACCACCAAGCGCCGCCGAACCACAAAGGGGCTGTAGCCGGCAAAACCACCGTGACCGGAGCAATGATCAAGAAAGCCAAACCCAGCAACGCGGATCCGCCCCAGATGTGTCCGGACATCGCGATGAAACCGAAGCCGCTCATGGCCGACGCGATCGGAAACAGAGCCGCTTGATCGATCCCGCCGGCCGCCAGCAACACGTTGACGGTTCCCAACGAAGACAAATACCCCAACCAGATCGACCACAAAGGACGCTCGGCGACCGTCCGCGGCAACAGACTGCCGTCACGAGACCGGCCGATCAGCCAGACCAAGGCGGCCAGCATCGCCAGCCGGGGGATCCAATAGGCCAGCCAGGTCGGAGCCTGCAACATGGAAAACGTAAAGATAATGACGTGGGCGACCAAGATGATCACGCCGAGCAATTTCAAGGTGCGCCCCCACGCTTGAAACGACATCTGATGTTGATCGCGGTGAAGTTCTCGCGCGACCAAGTCGACCAGGCCGCTGGCGTGTGCCTCGGGAGCCTCGCCGCTCAGGTAGCGCTGCAGGTCGTCGGCCAAGTCGTCGGCGGTCGGGTAACGCTCGTCGGCTTGGAATCGCATCGCTTTTCCGCAAATCGCCTCCAAGTCCGCCGGAACGTCACTGCGGATACGACGCGGTGACACCGGTTCGTCTTGCAAGACGCTGCGCAGGACCTCGGCCAGCGCCCGACCCTGGTGCGGCGGTCGGCCTGTCAACAACGCGTACAGGATGGCCCCGACCGCATAAACGTCGACGCGGGCATCGCTGTCGCTGAAACCCGCCGCTTGCTCGGGACTCATGTAGTTCGGCGTTCCCAAAACTTGGCCGGTACGAGTCACCACGGTGCCGTCGCGATGCCACTTGGCCAATCCGAAATCCGTCACCATCGGCCGGCCGCCCTCGGCCAATAGAATGTTTTCCGGTTTCAAATCGCGATGGACGATGCCTCGACGATTGGCGTAGGCGACCGCGCGAGCGATGTCACGAACCGCGGATGCGATTTCCGAAAAGTCACTCCGAGGCGTTTGCACCCAAGATGCCAACGTCGGGCCTTCGATCAAGCTCATCGAAAAATATTCGTGACCTTGCCAACAACCCGTGTCGTGAATCGGCACGATGCCGGGATGCTGTAAACACGCGGCGGCTTCGGCTTCGATACGGAACCGGGCACGCTCCTCGGCGCCGGCCAAGATGCCGCTGCCGATCAGTTTCAAGGCGACGACCCGTTCCAAGCCGATCTGCCGAGCCCGATAGACGATGCCCATGCCGCCACGAGCGATCTCCGTCTCGATGCGATACGGTCCGATCTGCTGACCCAGGAGGCTTTCCGGTGACGACAACGGATCGTCGGCCATCCAGTGGTGGTTTTCGAAAAAACTTCGCAACTCTGCGGCGTGCTGCGGGTGGCGACACAGATATTCGCCCGGCTTCGGTTGGTGACCTTTCTCGACCTGTTCCAAGTATTCCGCCATGATCGATTCAGCCGAAACGCCGGCGCGCCCGAGCGGTGCCGGCGGACTGGGGGTCAACGGCAAGGTCTCGGGCGGATTCTTTGGGGGGGTCGGCGATGGGTCGCTCATGCCGCTAGTCTACGTCATCTGGCCACTTCGGTTGAGCGAATCGGCGGTCGGCGGGCAAAGGTGGGATCGCCGGCAAGGAGGGATGCCGTGAAGGCGGCCCGCATGCTTTATCATGGGCCCCGCCTTTGTCATGGATTCAGCGGGGCGACCCGTTTTCCTTCCTCGATTTCACCTTGAGCGTTCGATGTCCTTCACCCGACCCCGGCTTCGTTCTTTGACCGGCCGATTCGTTTCGCCGATGTGCTTGTTTGTTTTCATGGGCCAGACGCCGGCTCAAGAATCGACGTCGGGCTGGCAAGCCGATCCGGACGTCGTCGCCACGGCCGCACAGCGTCGCGGGCAGTTCAACTACAAAGAAGCCAAAGTCCCCGACTTCGAACTCCCCGACCCCTTGCGGATCATCGCGCCGGGCGCGACGGGATACGTTTCGGACGCGGAAACGTGGCGGACCCGACAGCGTCCGGCGCTGCTGGATTTGTTTCGTCGGCACGTTTACGGAGTCCGGCCCGACACGGCGTATGAAATCGGATTCGCGGAAGTCGGACGGATCGACGACGCCTTCGGCATCGGCGCGACCGGACGCCGAATCCGGGCGACGATCGACGTGGCCGATCGGTCGCATTCGTTCGATTTTGTCCTGTTCACTCCCCGGGCCGATCGCGAGGTTCCGATTCTCGTGTTGATCAACAATCGATATTTCACGCCGCTGGAAAAAGCGGTCGAGGAGACGGACCCGTTTTGGCCGGTGGAAACGATCTTGCGATCGGGCTTTGCCACGGCGGCTTTTCATACTTCGGACGTCGACCCGGATCGACGTGACGGATACGACGAAGGCATCCGGTCGCTTTTGGATGCTTCGGACAGTGACCCTGAGACGCGCTGGAAAAGCTTGTCGGCCTGGGGCTGGGCGGCCAGTCGCGTGTTGGACTTTGCGTCTCGGCAACCGGGCATCGACGCCGACGCCACGGCGGTGATCGGCCATTCGCGTGGCGGCAAGGCGGCGCTTTGGGCGGCCGCGGAAGACGAACGCTTTCGGATCGCTTACAGCAACGATTCGGGCTGCGGCGGCGCGGCCCTCTCGCGACGCGCACTTGGCGAGACCGTGGCGCAGATCAACCGTTCGTTTCCGCACTGGTTTTGTGACCGATTCAAGAAATACTCGGATCGCGTGGACGACTTGCCGGTCGACCAACATCAGTTGATCGCACTACTGGCACCTCGATCGGTGTACGTCGCCAGCGCCGACGAAGACTTGTGGGCAGACCCCAAAGGCGAATACGCATCGGTGTCGGGTGCCGGTCCCGTGTTCGAACTGTTCGGAATCGGTCACATCACCGACCCGGACATGCCGCCGCTGGATCAGCCGCGTCACGTCGGCGCGACCGGCTATCACATCCGCAGCGGCGGCCACAACTTGACCGAACAAGACTGGGGCTACTTCCTGGAGTTCGCCGATTCTGTTTTCCGGTAGGTCACGGCCCCCCGGGAAGCGTCAGCGTGACGGTCGGTGACCGCCCTCGACGTCCGTCGTAGGATTACCAGTACGTATTGCTGAAATCGTTCGCGGTCGGGTTTGGGAGGCGATTCGACGTCACGGACGACGTATCGATTGTCCTCAGTGTCGATGATCAATTTGCCATCGGTGCCGAAATCGATCGCTTGGCTGGCCGTCCAACGCATCGTGAAGGCTTTCCGGCCTTCGTCGGTTTCGACGTCCAGATCCAGATAGCCGTGCGACAAAGCGACTTTATGAACGCGATGAATCGGTCGGACGAAGTGACGGTCGCGTGAATGCTTGCCGGCTTCGCTATCGTGCGAAACGCGGCTGATGATCGATCCGGTGTTGTGGCGTCAACGGATCGTCGCGAACCGGCGAGAGGGCAAAACGAAGACTGTCAAAACGACGGACTCCAGTGTCTTCACGTCGGGAATTGCGGCCCGATGCAATTTCCCTGTAACGAGCGATTCAGGCATGAACATGCTCCAAGGGAAATTCAATCTGCCACTCACCATCGGTCTCTAAGCCACGGGGTTGCCTGACCGAGAGCAACCTCACTTTGACAAACAGGGCAGTCATGACAGCGCTGTTTCTCTGCCTTCTCTACAAGCGACCGCTTTTTCCACGGCGCTAGCGCGTTCGCTATATTCCATGCGTAAACCGTACTCCATTCGCAACCTGCCCACCTCCAGACAGACATAGGATCACTCTTGCCATCCTCGCGAAAACCACGGGAGATCTTGCAATCCAAGCGAGGTAATGTTGAGTACCTTGAACACTGCCGTGTGAAGGTCAAGAATGGTCGAGTGGTTTATCTGCAGGCAAGTTCTGGCGAGAGCGTCGATTCTTACTGGAACATTCCGATCGCCAACACGACAGTCGTGTTACTCGGGACCGGCACCTCGATCACCCAGCAAGCAGTCGCGAAACTTGGCGAGGCCGGCGTGATGATCGGCTTTTGCGGCACTG
>CAYVRC010000155.1:0-10032 GCA_964453205.1 uncultured Pirellulaceae bacterium
ATTTCTGTAGCGTCAGCTCGAGCGATTCGATCGCCATGTTGACGCCGGCACAGAATCCGCGGGGGGCGGCCAGAATGATTTTCATCGAGATTTGCAGATGAGGAAAGTACCAAGTGGAGTCGACGGCATCCCAGGATAACCGCGAGACGATCCCGACGTCTAACCCGTCCGAGACGAGTCCGTCGGCCGGAAATGCTTTGGGGGACGCGGGGGCCGTCGGTCCCACGTCGCCTCGATCCGAACGGGATGCCCGATCCGAGTCGGGGGCCGGCCCTTGGCGAGCCGAATCGTTGAGGCAATCGCGACGACGGTGCCGCGAAATCGCGAACAGTCATTACGAGAATTTTTTGGTCGCGACGGTTTTCTTGCCCAAGCGACTCCGCCAGCCGTTTTATGACCTGTACGCCTATTGCCGGACGGCCGATGACATCGCGGATCAGTCAGGGAGTCGACAAGAGGCGCTGGACGGATTGGCCGAGTACGCCAAGCAGATCGACGACGTGTACGCCGGCCGACCGGTTTCGGGGATCTTCGTCGCTTTGGCGCAGACGGTTCGCGACTTTGACCTTCCCCGCCGATCGCTGGAGGATTTGCTGGTCGCTTTCCGTCAAGATCAGACGGTGACTCGCTACGGGACGGTCGAAGAACTGCTGGACTACTGTCGTTACAGCGCCAATCCGGTGGGACGCTTGGTCTTGAAACTGAGCGGCTGCTTGAACGATCGCACGGCGGAGCTTTCGGACCAGATTTGCACGGGTTTGCAGTTGGCGAATTTTTGGCAAGACGTGGCCCGGGATCGCGACATCGGACGCGTCTACTTGCCCGCCGACGTGATGCGGCTTCACGGTGTCACCGAGGCGATGCTGGGTGAGGCGATCACGCCACAGCCGCTGCGGCGTTTGCTGGCCGCGGAATGTGATCGCGCCGAGGCTTTTTTTCGGCGCGGTTTGCCGCTGGCGGAGGAAGTCCCGGCTTGGCTGGCCAAGGACATCCGGCTGTTCGCCCACGGCGGCTTGGCGACGCTGGCGGCGATCCGGCGGATCGATTTTGATGTGCTTCGGAAACGCCCCAAGGTGACCAAGCTGGCTCAGATGCGCTTGATGTTACGGGCCTGCCTGGGCCGACTGAACTGATGCGGATGGCTCGGGATCGGTCGGGGAGGAAGTGTCGCGTTTCTTTTGCGGGCAACGGCACCCCGGTGTGATGGAGTGCCGAGGGTCCGTGACACTTATTTCGCGTTGATTGCTAAGCTACTGGAGACAGCGAAATCGAAGTCCTTTCATCCGCACCCAAGAATCCTTTGCCCGCCGACGCCCTCCTGACGAGCTATCGCCGCGCCCGACGGATCGCGCGGCGAAGCGGCAGCAATTTCTATCGATCGTTTTGGTTGTTGCCCAAATCGAAACGAGATGCCATGTGCGCGCTGTATTCGTTCGCACGGATCACCGACGACATCGGTGACAGCAGCGAGCCGGTGGCGATTCGCACCCGGTCGTTGACTTGGTGGCGACAAACGGTGGCACTGAATCTGATCGGTGAAGGTCGACTGGATCAGCCGCGATTGCCCGAAACGCCCTCCGGCGGCGCCAGCGGGATTCCGGGCGATGTTCCCGGTGACGGGCCGGCCATCTTGCCGGCGCTTCGTGATGCGGCTCAGCGTTTCCAGATTCCTTCACGATACTTGTTGGAAATCATCGATGGCGTTCTGGCCGACCAGCAAAAGACGCGTTTCGACACCTTTGAACAGTTGGAGCATTACTGTTATCTGGTCGCCTCGGCTGTCGGGCTGGCGTGTTTGCACGTTTGGGAATTCGATTCGCCTTTGCCGCGACAGCGTGCCATCGATTGTGGTTTGGCGTTTCAATTGACGAACATCATTCGTGATGTTAGTGAGGATGCCCAGCGTGGACGGATCTATCTGCCGCGTCAGCACTACGAGCAACACGGCTTGTGCGAGGACGACTTGCTGTCGCCTCGCGGCGATGATCGTCTGCGTTGTCTGATCGCCGATGAAGTGCGCCGTGCCGAGGCCTTGTTCGACTCGTCTTGGGACCTGTGGAATTCGATCCACCCCGACGGACGTCCGATGTTCAGCATGATGTGGCGAACGTATCGCAGGTTGTTGCAACGGATTGCCGAGAACCCCGGTGGCGTCGTGGGTCGTCGAATCCGTCTGTCGCACCGCGATCGGATCGGCTTGGTTTCCGGTCACTTCATCGGCCCGCTGTTCCGCAGGTTGCCGGTGCCACCGCTTGAAATTTCGGCCCCGCATCTTTCCGGAACGAGGCCTGTCGAGTGACCCGAAAGGCTGTGCGTGATCAGGATCCCGAACCGGGGCGAGACGACCGGCGGGTCGTCATCGTGGGAGGCGGGCTGGCCGGATTGGCGGCGGCGGAGGTGCTCTCGCGCGACGCCGGCGGTCAAAAACTGGACGTCTTGCTTTTGGAAGCTCGACGGACGACGGGCGGACGGGCCGGATCGTTTCAAGACGGCCAGACCGGCGACGCCGTCGACTATTGCCAGCACGTCGCGATGGGGTGCTGCACCAATTTCATCGACCTGCTTGAGCGTTTCGGTTTGACGGACCAGTTTTCTCGATACGACGAACTTTTTTTCGTCCACCGAAACGGCCGTCGCAGTCGTTTCCGCGGCAATCCGTACTTGCCCGCCCCGCTGCACTTGCTGGGAAGCTTTGGACGTTTGAAGCATCTTTCCTGGAACCAAAAACGACAAGTCGCCCGGGCGACGTTTCAATTGATGCGTTGTCGGCCGGATCAAGTTCGACACAGCTTGGCCGGGGATTGGCTACGTCATCACGGCCAGAGTGAATCGACCATTCGAGATTTTTGGGACGTGTTTCTGGTCAGCGCACTCGGTGAATTGACCGATCGCGTGACCATCGCGGCGGCCAGGAAAGTCATGATTGACGGCTTTGCGTCGTCGCGGCGGGCGACCGAACTGTGGGTGCCACGTCGACCGCTTGCGGAATTGTTCGGCGATTCTGCGGTCGACCTGTTGCGTGAACGTGGCGTCGCCGTCACCACCTCGGCTCCGGTGCAAGAAATCGATTTTAGGGACGGAACGTTTCGAATCGATGGTCCATCGGGGACCCTTGCGACCGCCGCCGCCGTGATTCTGGCGGTTCCCTGGCACACGCTGGATCGCATGATTTGGAACGAACGAGAAAGGCTTCCGGTCGCGAATCGAGAGCAAATCGCGGCGATTCCTGCTTCGCCGATTTCGGGAATCCATCTGTGGTTCGACCGCGCCATCATGGACCGGCCGCACGCCGTGTTGGTCGGCACGTTGTCGCAATGGGTGTTCGGGGATCCCATGCAGGGGACGAATTCGACGGGCGGACAATCGGATGACGGACGATATTATTGTCAGGTGGTCATCAGCGCCTCGGGGGCGATGAAGGAGACGCCCAGGTCGCAGTGGGTGGCGATCGTCCTGCGGGAACTCGGCGAGGTCTTTCCGGCGGCTCGGGCGGCGCGGCTTCTGCACAGCCGGATCGTGACGGATCCCAACAGCGTGTTCTCGATTCGTCCCGAGGTCGAGGCACTTCGGCCCGTTTCGTCGACCGATCAGCCCGGACTATTCGTGGCGGGCGATTGGGTTCGAACCGGTTGGCCGGCGACGATGGAAGGTGCGATTCGCGGCGGGCGTTTGGCGGCCGCGGAGGTGCAAAAATTTCTCGACGGCAGACCCGTTCCGTTGACACCGGACTTGGCCCCGGGATGGTTGGCGTCGCGGCTGATCGTTCCCGCATTGCCCGGTCCCTAGAGTGTCCCGAATTTGAACCTCCCGAATTTGAACCTGAATCATTTTTCCCGCGCGAACCAAGGCTTTGAGGGATGGACATCCGCTTGCCACCGCATCTTGCCGAGCGAACTCGGTGGCATGTCCATCCGTCGGCTGTCGCACACGTGCCGGGGGAGTTTGTGCTGTACTGGCTGCACAACGCGATCCGCGGCCACGACAACCCCGCGCTGGACGTCGCCATCTGCTTGGCACGGCAGAACGGTCTGCCACTGTTGGTTTATCAAGGTTTGTGCGAGACGTATCCGTACGCATCGGACCGTCATCACGCGTTCATCCTTCAGGGGGCTCGGGACGTTCAGCGGGAAATGGAAGGACGCGGGGTCGTTTATCACTTTCATTTGCAGCGGGATCAAAAACGCGGCGCTTTTCTGAAAGATCTGGTCCGTCGTGCCGGCTTTTTGGTCACCGAGGAAATGCCCGTTCCACCTTTGACGGGCTGGTTGGAGCGATTGGCGACGGTCACCCAGACGCCGATCGCCTGTGTCGATTCCACATGTATCGTGACGCCGTCCTTGGTGAGCAAGACTTTCGCCAAGGCTTACCAATTCCGCGCCGAAACGAAGTCGCTTTATGTGCAGCGTGTCGAGAGGCCCTATCCGGAACAACTCGTCGATTGCGAGATGTTCGACGGGCCGATGCCCTTCGATCCCGTCGATCTGCAGCGAGAGTCCTTGGCGGATTTGATCGGCCTGTGTCGCATCGACCATTCGATCGCTCCGGTCGCCGAGACTCCCGGTGGGACGCGGGCCGGCTATGCGCGGTGGGAGAAATACAGGCGGGATGACCTGGCTAGTTTTTCCAAACGTCGCAACGATCCGATAGACCGGACCGGCGTCAGTCGGATGAGTCCCTATTTGCATTACGGCATGGTCAGCCCGTTTCGCATCGCCCGCGAAGCGCACCAAGGCGACGCCGACAAGTTTCTCAATGAGTTCTTGGTCCGTAGAGATCTCGCGTTTCACTTTTGCTACCGTCACTTCGATGAACTGGAGACGTTTGACGCTTTGCCGGCTTGGTCGGCCCGATCGCTGTCGGATCACGCCGAGGATCCGAGGAGTCATGATCTGAGTTGGGAATCGTTGTCGCGGGCGAAGACGGGGCAACCGCTGTGGGACGCCTGCCAGCGAAGTTTGCTGCGTCACGGCGAACTTCATAAGAACGTCCGCATGTCGTGGGGAAAGTCTTTCATCCCGTTCGTCGATTCGCCTCAAAAAGCGTTACAGCTTTGCATCGATTTGAATCATCGCTACGCCTTGGACGGCCGTGATCCCAACAGTTATGGAGGAATCCTCTGGTGCTTCGGTTTATTCGATCGGCCGTTTGTTCCGCCGAGTCCCAGATTCGGCTCGGTCCGTCCGCGGCCCATTCAAGCCCATCAGCAGCGTTTGGATTTGGACGGCTTCTGCCGCCTGGTTGACCGTCCGATCGCTGGAAACGTCCCTCGGGTCGCGGTGGTCGGTGCCGGGATCGCCGGCTTGGCGGCGGCGCGGACGCTGACCGATCACGGCATTCCGGTGACGTTGTTGGAGAAGTCACGTGGTGTCGGCGGACGTGTCGCCACCCGAGTCCCACGCCGGCGAGATCCGAACGAGGCCTGCGATCCGGGAATAGAGTTTGATCACGGCGCCACGTTCTTCACCGCCGGTGACCGCCGCTTCGCCAAACACGTCAAGAGCTGGCACGACGACGGCTTGGTAGAAACTTGGGCGGGAAAAGTGGTTTCCTTGTCCGCCGATGGCACCGCCGTGGACGACAGGACGTCGGCTTGTCGATTTGTCGGGATTCCTAACATGAACGCTGTAGCCGTCCATTTGGCGAGAGAACTGGACGTCAAGCTGGAAACCGAAGTCGGTTCGATTCGCCGCGGTTCGGATCATGCTTGGGAGGTCGTCGGGCGGGCGAATCAATCCCTCGGCGTGTTTGACGTGGTCATCGCGAACTGTCCTCCGGTGCAGGCGTTTGAATTGCTGCGTGGGCACACCGATTTGACGCGAATCGTCCAGACGGTCAAGATGTTGCCCTGCTGGACCGTCATGCTTGCGGCCGAAGGTCTGGACGATTTGGATTTCCAAGCCGCGAATGTCACCGGTCATCCGTTGGCCTGGATAGCGCGAAACGACGCGAAGAATGCGTCCGGTCGCGCACTCGACTCATCGAGTTCGTCGGGCGTCACGCAATGGGTTTTGCAGGCGACGCCGCAGTGGTCTTTGGAGAACTTGGAGTGCCCGGCGGAACAGGTCGCCGACGAGTTGTTGGGGCACTTCGGACGGCTTGTCGGACGCCCGATCAACGAGCAAGTTTATTTGAAGGCTCACCGATGGCGGTACTCGGTCGCCGAGAACCCGCTGAGCGGTTCGTGTCTGTGGGATCCCACCGAGGGCATCGGAGTTTGTGGCGATTGGTGCCTGGGGACGAGTGTCCAGTCGGCTTTCCTGTCGGGACAGGCGGTGGCCGGCGAAATCCTGCGGCACATGACGATCGACCGTCCCGCCGCGACCTTGGTCGGGTCAGCGTCGCCGTCCGTCACGTCGACGGTCTGACGTTGAAATCGTTCGCAGGTGTTCGGCGGCCTTGCGCAGGTCTGCGACGAACATTCTGGTCATGTCGGATTTCGCCGCCGCATCGGGGACGCGGAGCAAGGCGGAGGGGTGGTAGGTCGCCATCGTCCAGTCGGCCCAGTCGCTGTTGAAGATCTCGCCACGCTGCTTGGTGACTCGAAAATTCGGACCCAGGACGACTCCGGCGGAGGTCGCCCCCAGGCAAACGATCATCGACGGCGCGATGGTTTCCAGTTCCGCTTCCAACCAAGGCCGGCACGCCGCGATTTCGCGCGAAGAAGGTTTCACGTGCAGCCGGCGCTTGCCTTGCAATCGGAACTTGAAGTGCTTCACGGCGTTGGTGATGTAGACCTGAGTCGGGTCCAAACCGGCCTCGGCCATCTTTTCGCGCAGCAGTTGTCCGGCCGGACCCACGAACGGCTCCCCGGATCGATCTTCAACATCGCCGGGTTGTTCGCCGATGATCACCAACTTGGCGGTTTCCGGTCCGCGGCCGAACACGGTTTGGGTCGCCGCGACGTGCAGGTCGCAGCCTTGGCACGCCGTCGCCGCGTCGCAGATCGCTTGCAAAGTCGGGCGGGGTTGATCGGGCAGGTAAGCTTTCGCGGTCGCGCCGCCTTCGGTTTGTCGGATCATTGTTTCAACTCTCTGGGGAGCATCGCGAAGCATCTGGTCGATGATCTCCGTCTCCGGCATCGTCGCCCAGTGCTTTTTGGGCATCTCCGCTTGCATCGCTTTCAGCTTGATGCGAGCGGGATTGAAGATATTGGCGTAGTAAGTTTTCCAAAGGTTTTCCAGTTCATCCTGCGAGGGAGCCTCTGCACGTGGCATGCCGGGACCGAAGGAAAGCTGACAGCCGTCCCAAGCCGCCGACTGATCCGGCGTCAGGATCAACCATCGCATGACGTCGAAACGTTTCGCGAAAAAAGGTGCGGTCAAATCCAGGGCATAGTGATCGGGGCGGTGCCAAGCGACGAAAAGTTCGCCGTCCCGGTCCGTGGTTTTGCGAAAGCGGACGAACGCTTTCATCTTGTGAGCATCCCGGCGGACCGATTTGCGCATCGCCTGGACTTCCGAAACGTCCTGATCCGAGGCCATCTCCAGCAGATGCTTCTCACGGCCGGTGATCCGCCAGAGCAATCGATACAGCAGCTCCCAGCGACGCGGCGAACGATGACTGGCGACCGTTCGCGCCAGTTCCAGGAAAGCCCGAGGAACCCGAAAGTCGTGACGCGTCTGTAAATCTTGACGCCCCTGTGCGGCGGGTTCGACCTTCACCGACGCGTCGCGATTCGGGGCGTCAGATTCGCTGGAGGAGCCGAAGAGGTCTTGTTGGCCCGTGCGAAGGTTCCCGCGGCGGTCGATCCAGCGAATCCGATCGGGCGGAATTCCCGCGGCGACCGAGCGACGCGCCGTTGCCCGCCAATCATCGAAACGGGTCGCCTCGACCGACAAGGGTTCCCCGCGTTCCGGTGAATCGTTCGGAAATGAATCGTCGGGCCGCGACACGACTAAACTTCACCCGTCTTGGCGCTTTGCACGATGTCGAACAAATCCAATTGACGATGTTTCGGTTTTAGCTTTTCTGCCAAGCCTGCCGAATCCAGCGTCAGCGGACCGGGGTGTCGATCGGCGGTGATGAGGAAAGGTCGGGCGCGCTTGTAAACGATTCCCAGCTTGGCAACGTCCTCGTCGCGGATCGCGTGATGCCGACGCGTTTGCAGGATCCGCCGGACGCCGCGTTGACCGACGCCGGGAACGCGCAGCAGCAAGGATTTGGCGGCGCGGTTGATGTCGACTGGGAATCGATCGCGATTCCGAAGCGCCCAGGCCAGCTTGGGATCGATGTCCAAATTCAAATTGGCGGAATGTTCGGTCGTCAGTTCCTCGGCGTCGAAGCCGTAAAACCGCATCAGCCAGTCGGCTTGATACAGACGGTGTTCGCGCACCAGCGGCGGCGACTGTCCCGGCAAGCGTGAATCGGCATGCGGGATCGGACTGAAAGCGCTGTAGTAGACCCGTCGCAACGCGTGTTTGCTGTACAGCCGGCTGCTGGTATCCAGGATGTCGCGGTCGCTGGTTTTCGTCGCTCCGACGATCATCTGAGTGCTTTGACCGGCCGGGGCGAAGCGAGGGACGTTCTTGAATCCGTTCCGTCGGTCGGCCTTGTTTTCATCGCCGGCGGTCTTGATCCGCTGCATCGAAGCTTCCAACTCGGGGCGTTTCTTTTCCGGCGCGAGCTTTCGTAAATCGATCTCGGTCGGCAATTCGATGTTGACGCTCAAGCGATCGGCGTACAGGCCGGCTTCCTGAATCAAATCGTCCGCAGCGCCCGGGATCGTTTTCAGATGAATGTAGCCACGAAAGGATTCTCGCTCGCGAAGCGTCTTGGCCACCAAGGTCAATTGTTCCATCGTGTAGTCGGACGACCGGATGATGCCGCTGCTTAGAAACAGACCTTCGATGTAATTGCGACGATAGAAGTCCATTGTCAGCTTGACGACTTCGTCGGTCGTGAAACGCGCCCGCGGTGTGTCACTGCTGACGCGGTTGACGCAGTATCGGCAATCGAAGATGCAGTAGTTCGTCAACAGGATCTTCAACAGCGAAACGCAGCGACCGTCGGGGGTGTAGCTGTGGCAGATCCCCATGCCTTCGGTGCTGCCCAAACCGCCTTTGCCGGCGCGTTTGGAGCCACTGCTGGCGCAAGAGGCGTCGTACTTGGCCGCGTCGGCCAAGATTGCCAGCTTGCCGTCCAGATTCGCCTTCGCCATCAAAGCCTGCTTGTAGAAAAATGACCCGGGCCGAATAACCGCAACCGAATCGCGGCGAAAACAGTTCGGGCTTTCGGATCAAAAAAAGGGGAGTGACCGACCGTCGTGGTCGACCACTCCCCTCGATTCACTTTTCGGCGATCGGCGAAAGGATCAGCTGGCGACGGCGCAAGCTTCGCAGCCACACGATTCGCATTCACAGTCCTCGCAGGCCACGTCGTCGCTGCTGCAGCAAGTGCAGCCGACTTCGCATTGGCCACACGGACAGGCCGCGACCGCGGTGGTTACCGGCGTCGCCGACTCGTCGGCTTCGGCCGTCTTGGCGGCACAGCAGGCCGCTTCGCCGGTCGAGTCGGCGGTCGCACAGCAGGCCGCCACGACGTTCGTCAGGCAGGCTTCGCATCCGCAGGATTCGCACCCGCAGTCGCCGCAGTCGACGTCGGGGTCGGTGCAACAGGTACAGGCGACGTCGCATTGTCCGCAAGGACAAGCTTCACTGCCGGCTGTGGACGAAACGTTGTTGCTGCGAACGGCAGCGATCAAGGCCGTGGCGATGATCGCGACGACGGACAAAGAAAGAAGGGTTCGTAACATCTTGAAATGCTCCTATGAGCGTCAGTTGAGAAAGAAAAAACTTCGAAACAATCGTCGTTTCTTCATTTCAACCAGCGACACAGCAGGGCGCATCGAGAAACCGAACTCAACACGATCGGTCGAGACGGTGTCATGACCCGCGTCCATCCCCACACGACCGGTGCGGCGACGTGGGCAAGCAAGCTTCCGTGATCGTCCCATGTCAACCCGCGATCGACGGACGATCCCGCCTGGGCGGGGACCGTGACCAAATTTGGCGGATCGCAACAGCGATGATCACA
>CAYVRC010000155.1:10132-14681 GCA_964453205.1 uncultured Pirellulaceae bacterium
CCGCCTGGGCGGGGACCGTGACCAAATTTGGCGGATCGCAACAGCGATGATCACATGAACAAGGTAACGAAAGACCTTGAGTGTTCGTCGCATCCCCTTCGGTCGCCTCGATCGGCGCTCCGCCGGACTCGGCGACGGACAAGCCGTGCGAACAGGTCGGCTCGTTCGCAACTGCGTTTTTCGGAGCACAACAAGTGGCGGCGTCTGACGACGCAAGCAGCGATTTTTTCTGGCAACAGCAGCTTCCGCTGGCAAACATCGGCCAAAAGCAAATCGCCAACACCGCGGCGAATGCCGGTAATCGATTCACGATGCGGAGCCGAGAGCCTTTCATGACTCTCATCCTACGCAGATCCCTCGGTGCGGTTCAAACCGAATCTCGGCGGTTTGATGAAAAGAGGGAAAACCACGGCCGGAAAGAACGGGAGTGGGCCGGGAGAACGGCTCGTGGCACGGGCTTCCGGGCGTCGGTCGGGTTTTTGGCGGGCCCGAGCCGGTCATTTCGCTTCGGCCATCGCCGCCAATTGCAACGTCGCCCTGCCCTGCTCTTTCTCCAAATAAGCCCGTCCGAATTTGACGTTCACGTGGTCCCAAGGCAGCTTGCTGAGCATGTCGTACGGTTCGTGGACCTGTTTTTCGACGTCGATCCCGGCGTCCTCGATCGCCGTCCACCACCGCTGGGGATCCAAGTGCTCGGTCCAGCCGTCCATGCGGGCACCCCGCTCCCATGCCAGCCGGATCGCTTTTCCGGTCCGACGATCGCCGCGTGACAAGACGCCTTCGAGCAAACTGGTTTCGACGTGGTGACATTTGACTTTGACGCTGCGAATCTTGCATCTCCGCCGCATGTGCTGGTGCGCCCAGTGGAAATAGTCCCGTCGTTGCATCCCGTTCCACTGATACGGCGTGTGAGCCTTCGGAACAAAGTTGGACACGCTGGCGGTGACTTTGGCGTAACGTCCGCGAACTTCCTTGCCGACCGTGGCGATTTGTTCGGCCAAATCGACGATGCCGTCCAAGTCGACTTCGCGTTCACCCGGCAAACCGCACATGAAGTACAGTTTGACGCTTTCGAAACCGTTCTGAAACGCCGCCCGGCAGCCTTCGATCAAGTCGCTGTTTTTGATCTTCTTGCGAATCTGTTCCCGCATGTCGTCGCGAGCGACCTCCGGGGCCAAGGTCATGCTGCTGCGTCTGCCGTTGCCGATCAACTGCGGCAAGGTGCGAAGTTGGTCGTTGACTCGCAAGCTGGGCACGCTGATGTTCACGCCCAGCGGTTTGAAGACGTCGTGTAGCGCGTGAACCAGTGCTTCGAAATGCGGATAGTCGCTGCTGGAAAGCGACAGAATGCTGATCTCGTTGAAGCCCGTGTTTTTGTAACTTTCGACAGCCGCATCGACGATCGTTTGAACCTCTCGGATCCGCAGCGGCCGCTTGATGACCGTGCTTTGACAGAACCGGCACAGATGGGGGCAGCCTCGCATGATCTCCAGCGCGATGCGATCGTGCACGCAATCGATGTAAGGAACGATCGGACTCGTCGGCAGGGGAATTCCGTCCAGGTCACTGATGACACTCGGCGCAATCGTTTCCGGGACATCGGTGCGAGTCCGATTCAGCGAGGCGATGCGTCCGTCGGCGTACTCGGGTTGATAGAACCTCGGCGCATAAGCCCATTCAAGATCACGGGCGATCGCCGCCAGGGCATCTTCGCGTTGTCGGCGACCCGCGTCACCGTCGGCAAAAGTTCCGTCTTCGCGGCGGGCTTGTTCTTTCAGCTCGATCCAGCGATCACAGATCTCGGGCAACGCCGGTTCGCCGTCCCCGGTAACCATGACGTCGAAGTAGTCGGCCATCGGCTCGGGGTTTTGGCAACACGGGCCGCCGGCGATGACCAACGGATCGGCCATGGTGCGATCGGTGGCTTCGAGTGGGATGCCGCCCAGGTCGATCATCGTCAGGACGTTGGGCGAACTGATTTCGTACTGCAGGCTCAGCCCGACGACGTCGAACTCCGACAGGGCGGTGAAGGTTTCCAGCGTGTACAGCGGGATGTCGTGTTCACGCAGCTTGGCTTCCATGTCCGGCCAAGGTGTGAAGACGCGTTCGGCACACCAGTCGTCGCGGCGATTGATCTGGCTGTACAAGACTTGCAACCCATGATGGCTCATCCCGATCGTGTAGGCGTCGGGAAACCCGATCGCCAGCTTGCCACGGACGCCGCGATGATCTTTCACCACGATATTGCGTTCTCCGCCGACGTACTGCGCGGGTGCCTGAACGTGGGGCCAAACGCGTGATTCGAGCAGGCGTCGTCGGGTTTCGTTGATCATGATGGCGTGTCGGTGGTGGGCGTCGCGGGTGTCGAACACCAGGTATTTTGGCTGCTCAAGGACGCACAACGCAACCGCATCGTTGACCGCCACGGTCATTGCCGGTCAACAGACAAAATGGCTCGCGATAACGATACAGCGAAATTCCGCAAGCCCCTGCCCCTCGAAGAAAACCAGAAGGTCGTCATTTTTCTCGAAAAGGGGATGTTCACGGGGGTGATCGTCGCATAACCTCAATTCTAGCGATGGTCTGGGTTTCGTCTTTTGCCTGCATGGGGAAAGTTGAATCGTGAGCACGCGTGTAGCGACACCAGATCAGCAATCGATGAACGGCTGTTCGGCCGCCGGCCGTCTTGACCAGCCCTTCTTCATCGTCGGATGCCCGCGTAGTGGCACGACGCTCTTGCAAGTCATGCTATCGCGACACCCGCGGTTGGTGTTGCCGCCGGAACTGAAACTTTTTCATCGTTTTCATCGAGCGTCTGGGCGGGTCCGGCGCCGGACGGTGCGGCGGCTCCGCGATGATTTGGCGATCGATCTGGACGACGCGTGGGCTGACCGATGCGTCTCCACCCGGCGGCTCTATGCCGAGATCCGTCGGCAATGGATCGCACGCTCCGCAGAAAACCCGTCGCAAGGACAAGCCTTACTGGGTGACAAGACGCCCGAGCACTCGCTGCGGATGCGTTGGGTTCTTGAAGAGTATCCGGCGGCGAACGTCTTGGTCGTCCTGCGTGACCCACGCGACGTGGTCGATAGTCTGATGCGTGTCCCGTGGCTGCGCTGCGACGAGGCCGCCGCGTGCCGATTGTGGGTGGCCTGTTATCGGGAGATCCTGCGAGCCGAGACGCGTTGCGGTCGGTCGTTTCATTGGATTCGATTCGAGGAGTTAGTTCGGCAACCCAAGTCGGCGCTACACGGCGCTCTCGCCGCCGTCCTGCCGGAACAAACGATCGACAATGAAGTTCTGGAATCGATGACCCTGAGTGGGACATCGGATCATGCGGCGATCCCGCGGCGGGAACTGGACTGGAAACGGAGGGCGCTTGACCCGCCGGACTCGACGCGTTGCGGGCTTTGGCGCGGGTGGTCACCTGACCGTCTGGCGGTCGTCGAATCGCGGCTGGCGGCTTGGATGACAAGATTTGGCTACAAGGCCGAAACGGAGGTGCCACGCAAAGGTCAAGCCGCGTTGGACGCTGTGTCGCTCGCGAAGATGGCCGTCTCGATCCCCGGGGACGTCTGGTGGGAAGAGTTCCGTTATCGGCTGGGAGGACTGCGTCATGTGTGAAAGCCCCGCTAGAACAACCGCCGACTCATCACTGTCACCGAGTTCGTTTTCGCTACCGAACCCGGCGAGTCTGTCGACAGTCTTTACCAGAGCGACGCATCTTTTCGGCCGCCTATTCCAAATTTTGGTCGCCGCATTTTTGGTTCTCGCGGCTCTTTCGAAGGCTTACGTTCTGTGGACCGATGAGCTGGTTTCTTTGCGTTCGCCCATTCCCGCTTGGCTGACCGGGCCGGTGATCGTGGTCGAGTTAACGGTCGCCATCGCGTTGCTGCGTCGTGGTCCGAGATCGATCAAGTACCTTGGCATCGTGGGGTTGTTTGCGATCTTTCTGGCCGCAAAGGCTTGGCAGTGGCTAGCCGGTGTCCCGGATTGCGGTTGTCTTGGTGACGTGAACGTTTCTTCGGCAACTCTGACAGGGATCAACGTGTTTGTCTTCTGTGCGGCGTGCGTGCTGCTAGCGCACTCGTTCCCAGGGTGGCGACGCTTGAGAGCGCGTTGTCGAAACTACGTAACCACCCACGCACGCTTTCTGGGGCTGGCGACAGGATGTGTCCTGGCGACCGCGATCGCCCTGGGTGGGGACGACTTCGAGGCGGTGATCGGCCGCGTGATGCATGGCCCGCATCCGATCGTCGCGGAACCGGTTGAGATGGAGACCTTGGCGGTCGACGAAACAGGCACCGCGGTCTTCGAACTGGTCAATCGCGGAGACGAGTCAGTCCGTTTGGTCGGGGCTTCTTCGTCGTGTCAGTGTCTGCTCTCCGAAGATGTTTCCGGCGACGTACCACCGAATTCGACTCGAACGCTGACGGCATACATCTCACCGGCAACAGAAGGTTGGTACCGCCAATCGTTGAAGATTTACCTTTCGTCCAATCGACAACCGTACGTTGTCGTTCATTTTTTTGGTTTGTGTTCTGAGGAG
>CAYVRC010000156.1:0-14637 GCA_964453205.1 uncultured Pirellulaceae bacterium
CTTACGGGGTACCTCAGTTCCAGTGAGGCCGCTCACCAATTCGCTTATCCTCCGACTTGCGTCAGTTCGCAAGCTTAGCCCCCGCGATCAACTTCAAAAAGGCGGCGTTGTCGTCGAAGCGACCGAGCTGTTTGGTCAACTGTTCCATCGCATCGATCGGGTGCATTTCGCTGAGGGTTCGCCGCAGCATCGTGACCGTTTCATAGGTCTCTTCGTCGTGCAACAGTTCCTCACGACGCGTGCCGCTTTGGCTGATGTCGATCGAGGGCCAAATGCGGCGATCCGCCATGCGTCGATCCAGGACCAGTTCCATGTTCCCGGTGCCTTTGAACTCTTGAAAAATCGCTTCGTCCATCCGGCTATTGGTATCGACCAGGCAGGTTCCGACGATGGTCAGCGATCCGCCTTCTTGGAAAGCGCGGGCGGTGGCGAAAAGTTTCTTGGGGATGTCCATCGCTTTGATGTCCAAGCCCCCGCTCATCGTCGCCCGTCCGCGGCCGGTCGAACCGACCCATTTGTTGAACGCTCGGGCCAAGCGGGTGATCGAATCGAGCATCAAGAAAACGTCTTCGCCTTTTTCGGCGAGTCGTTTGGCCCGGTCGATGGCCAGTTGGCTCAGTCGCACGTGGCTGTCGACGTCCTGGTCCAAGCTGCTGGCGATGACTTGTCCGCCCTTGATGTTGCGGCGCATGTCGGTGACCTCTTCGGGCCGTTCGTCGATCAGCAAGACCATCAGTTTCAGTTTCGGATGGTTTTCCGCGATGCCTTGGGCGATGTTTTGCAGCATGATCGTTTTCCCGCTGCGTGGCGGGGCGACGATCAGGGCCCGCTGGCCTTTGCCCAAGGGGGCGAGCAGGTCGATGACCCGATTGGTGACCGGTTTTTGGCCGACTTCCAGGTCCAGCCAGACTTCCGGGTTGATGGCCGTCAGCGAGTCGAAGTTTTTGACATCCAGGTAGTCTTCCGGCGGCATGCCTTCGACTTCGGTGATGTCTTTGACGCGTGGGCCTTGCTGACGGCGGGCCTGTTGGACCATGCCTTTGATGAAGACGCCCTGTCGCAGTCCGAATCGTTCGATCATCGTGCCGGGGACGAACGGATCGCTGCGTTCGCGGGAGAAATCGTTTTCCTCGCTACGAAGAAAACCGTATCCGTTGGGGTGGAGTTCCAGGATGCCTTCGCCCTCTTCCATCGGGGCATCGGGATTCGGCTCCGGGCCGCCGTCGCCGTTCATGTGAGGGCTGCCGTTGTTTCCGCCTCCGCCGGATCCGCCACCGCCCCCGCCCCCGCCGCGGCGACGACGTCGGTTGCGTGGTTTCGGCGAACCGCCCTCATTGCCACCCTGTGGATTGCCGGACTGGTTGCGGCTACGTGGAGCCCTTTTCTTCTTTGCCATGTGTCATCCAAATCGCGCGAGCGAGGCCGCAGAATGCCGACCACTTCGCAGACATCTAAGAAAGTCGCTGATCCTGGAGAGGAAAGACAAATTCCGCTCGGTGCCGCGACGACGCAACCGAGGGAATTGAACCGAATGAAAAATAGTTTGGAAAATCAGTCAGAAGTGGCCCATCCGGGTCCGGCCGGCCGGTTGATCGACAACAGGCGACGACTTTTAGATTGTGTGACGGGTGAGGTCCCGCTCAACTCCGAATCGCCCCGAACAATTTTCGAGCGAGTCCGCCGTCTCCAAATCATTCCGCATGGAAGACGGATCATCGGGACAACAATCGTGTCCTCTCGGAACCAATTGACGGACGATCACGCCCGCGTCCCGTTTACTAACCGAAATATAGACCTTTGATCCTCACTGTCAAGTCAGGTTCTCCCGATCCTGACCGGCGATGGTGCCCGTCTGGGCCTCCGGGATGCACCGCCGGCGGGCCGTTTCCGCTGGCGTCGCCCGGGCCGAATCCTGTATTTCTGGCCGCGAAGGGACGTTTCAGCGTTTTTGCCCAGATTACCCGAGCGGAATTTTCGGGATAAACGCTTTTTTTGACTTCAGCGAACTCCCCGGGCTAACCGATTTCACAGTTACGGCGAAACTCACCCAGACTCCCCCCCTCCCAGGTTTAGCCCGACGGCTGCCGGTCGACCTCAGGAAATTCGATATGTCCAGATCCTACCCGTCCGCTGTTCTTCTGCCCGCCGCGACGATCGCGTTCTCGATCGTGGTGACGATCATTCAAGCGGACACCGCTCCGGCTCAGACCGCACCGCCCGCGGCCGCCGGCATCCCTTGGCAGAACAATCTTCGTGCCGCCCACAGTCAGGCGCAGAGCGAAGGCAAGCTGCTGCTGCTGCATTTTTATGGCGACAATTGCCCGTGGTGCGATCGGTTGGAAGCCGGTGCGTTCCGATCGCCCGGCGTCGGCCAAGCGATCGCGGAGGCTTACGTCCCGGTCAAGATTCATGTCGGTCAGAATCCGAGTCTGGCCAAAATGTTCAAGGTCCAGAGTCTGCCCACGGACGTCATTGTGACTACCGAAGGCAACGCGCTTTCGCATCGCGTCAGCCCGCAAAAGCCCAACGAATATGTCGCGATGCTCGGCACCGCGGCGGCATCGGCTCGGCCCGCCGGAACCCCGCCTGCCCAACCGACGCCGACGAGCGGACCGATGTTGGCCGCCGACCCGACGACCGCCGGCGGGCAGCCGCCGGTCGACTCGACCGCAGCGGCTCCCGGCCCCGGCGCCGCGTTGAAGGCTCCGGCCGGCGCGACGGTGAATGAGTTCGTCTTGCCCGATGATTCTGTCGCCACCGGCGGCACGCCCGGTCAAACCGTGGGGATGCGGACCGACGGCATGGACTTGACGATGCCCGCTCAGGTTGCCGCCGAGACGAACGCGTCACCGGCCAAGGCCCGAACCGATGCGACCGGTGACACGCCGGAGAAGACCGCCGCCGGTGGCCGAGAAGTCCCGCCGCTGGCGCTCGAGGGCTACTGCGCCGTGACGATCAACGAAGACTACGCTTGGGTCGAGGGCAAGCCGCAATTCGGCGTCGTGCACTTGGGCCGGCTGTATCTGTTTTCGTCGTCCGAGAACAAAG
The DNA here is from genome assembly GCA_964453205.1 of uncultured Pirellulaceae bacterium. Lineage (GTDB taxonomy): Bacteria > Planctomycetota > Planctomycetia > Pirellulales > Pirellulaceae > Crateriforma. The sequence goes on from CAYVRC010000156.1 coordinate 3,049, forward strand.
AGAAATTCTTGGCCGATCCGATGCCGTACACGCCCGTCATGAACGAACTGGACGTGGTGCGGTTTTTCGAGGAACGTCGCATCGTCCAGGGGAAACGGGACTTCGGCGTCAAAGATCCCATCCACGGTCGCATGTTCTTTTTCGCCGACCAGGCCGCCCGCGATCATTTCGAAAACCAGTTTCAGCGATACAGCGACGCCGCCGTCCGGGTCATGGGCCAAGCGGTTCAGGACGCCAATCCGCTTTAGACCGCGGCCATCGCCCGCCGCCGGATCAGTAACGGTCGGCCACCGTCGGTTCGCCCGACGGTGCGGCGTAGGATGGACGGATGCCGCTGAGAATGGAAATGGCCGACGCGAAGCACGTCAGCGCCAGGACAAGCCACGCCAGTCGTGCCGCCGCACGCCCGAAACGTCGCTGGATCGCTTCGATCGATCGCAGCCGATAAGGTGGATCCCAGGGCCCGGCGGCGATGCCCGCCGCGACGAATCCGAACAGCAGCGACAAGCCGCCGACAAAAGTATCTCCCATCAATGCAAACCGTTTCTGACTAGCGGTGGTTGTTTGTTCATGTCGTCGGGTCGAATCAAAAGTCTTTCTGACGCATCCGACGTCGGATCTGGCGAATCTGAAGTCGTGCCGTTTCGACGTCGGGACTGATTTTCAGGCAACGCTCGAGCGCCCGAATCGCTGACTCGCCCTGCCCCAACATCAAACGGCATTTTGCCAAGCCTTGCCAAGCCGGGTAATGGAACCGGCATCGCCACAGGCAACCGTGATACGCCAGCTTGGCCTGTTCGAAATTTTCCAGTCCGTGCCAGCAGATCGCCAACTGGTGATGGGCCTCGGAGTACATCGGAGCCTGATCGCACAGAATCATCGCCGGCGCCAACGCCGCGGCGTGTTCGCCGCCGTCGTTCAAGTGCATCAGTTTCAGCAGTTGTTGGTGATGACGCGGCGCCGCGTTGCGGACCAACAAGGCGCGAAAGGAATCGTCGGCCGCCAAACGGGCGCCCCGATCGCTGTCCGATAACGCTCGGCCGAGCGGATCGATCGTGCGATGGTCGCCCAGCATCCCCAGCGACAACGCGGCGGCCCGACGCATCTCCACATTGCCGCGAGACAACAAAGACGCCAACGTGGGGACCGAATAATACTCGTCCACTTCCGAAGCGAATCGGGTGGAGTCCGCAGAGGCCAAAAACCGCCGGTAGGCAGCCACGAGCCGAGTCGTCCGAACCACAGGTGATGTCACAGGAGTATCCGTCGAAAGTGGGTGTTCGCGATTCCGGTCGCGAGCATCCTAGGCAGGCCGGTCTCGTCGGCAACCAGTCAGCACGCACTTTTTTGCCCGCCGTCGTCAGCGTGATGACGTCCCTTTTGCAAGCATTCAGGTCGTCCGGCTCCGACCTTGCCGCCCGCTGCGATCCGATCCGATTCGCACTCGATTCGGTCAAGAGACGCGTCACACGCGAGTCTAATTGCGGTCTTTGGGCCGAACAACTCACCAAACGTCAGGTTCGCAAAACTCCTCAAGGCGTCCGAAAGATGGTCGATCGCCCTCCGGCGACAGTCTTCCCCGGGCTGTGTAGATTGCGCATTCGACAAACGAAATCGTGAAACAGAATCTGTCATCCGTCCGGACCGCGATGGACACTTGATGAGACCGCACGGCTTCCCCCCCCGCGGCTCGGATCCGCCGATTCGGGGCGGCGATTAGAATGAGACCGCTCGCTCGCCCACGGAAACTGATGCCATGAAAATTCGGAGCCTCGTCCTGCTGTCGGTTTTGACGGGAATCGGATGGATCGGTTACGCCCGATCTGTGGCGGCCCAGACTGGAGCGGCGCAGAAAACTTTACTCGCGCAGAGACCTTCGCCGACCCGGGGAACCGATCCGGTCGAAACGATCGACTTGGCGGCCCGGCGGATGACTCGGCTGCTGGCGCAACCGATGACGATGGTCGTCCAAGGTCAGACCGTCGGCAGTGTGATTTCGGAACTGGCGGCCGCCCGCAACCTGAACGTTTGGGCTGAGCGGGATCTGGACCGTGGCGGAGATCTTTCGACGGTTCGTCTGGGACCGACCGTTTGGGACTCCCTGAACCGTCTAGCCGAATCGGCCGGTGCCGAAATCGTGCCGGCCGGCGAAGTCGTCCTGATCGGGCGTCCGGAGTGGCTGGATCGGAACTTGGCGGCGTTGCGGCAGTGCTGTTCATCCGAACGTTCCGCACCCGCGACCGACGCCGAGGTCATCAGTGTCGCTTGGCCGGATTTGGTCACGCCGTCCGAAGTGCTGCGTTTGTGTCAACGGGCCGGCACCGTCGAACCGGCCGAGCTGGCGGACGAAGACATCGCCGGGATGCCCGCGGTCGACGACGACTTGCCTCACGATTTATGGCCGGCGGCGAAGATCGATCGAGTCCCTCGGTCCGTCGTGTCGACTTTGATCGCCGTCCAGGCCTCCGGCGAAACCGATTCACGCGGGTCGGCCGGATCGGTTTGGACGGCGCGGTACCCCACGACGTTTTCGTCGCGCGTGCTGGCCGAGGCCGTCGGCAAGGCCGATCCGCAGGCCCGCGTCCGTGGTATCCGCCTGCCGGGGAATCTCGGTGCCGTCGAAATCAGCGGCGGTCCGGCGTCCCACCGGATCGCCACCGGCGCGATCCTCCGGCAGTTGGCCGGCAACGGCGGTGTCGCGGTCGGCGGAAACCCCGCCGGGAAAGCCGGCACCGATCCCGATGCCACGTTCGATTTAAAACTGCTCAATCAACCCGCCGGCAAGATGATCCAGACCTTCGCGGCGAACGCCGGGATGGCTTGCGACATTCGCGACCAAGCCCGGGCTGCCGCGGAGACGCTGGTCAGCCTGGAAGCGAAAGGGCAGACACTGGAACAGCTCAGCCGAACGGTCGCCCGCCGGGCCGGTTTGGCGATCGCATGGGGGCCTGAAAAAGTTGTCGTCAGTCTGCCGTGACCGGCCGGATCGGCTCCCACTGCATCGACCCCATCATCTCCTGCGTGACGCGAATTTGCTCGGCTTCGCCGCTGAGGGCCGGTCGTGTGATCCGCAGGGGGCTTTCGCACAAGTCGACGCGATCTCCGCTTTCGGTTTGCAGCACCGGCGTCGCGTATCCGTCGCGTGGCCGGCGGATCACCTTGGCCACCGTCCCGTCGCTCAGTTCGACGTTGCTACCTAACGGGAAAAGGGTTTCGGTCAACAAAAAGGCCCGAACGACTTGGGGTTCGAACAGCCCGTGACGGGCTTGATGCAGCAACACGCCGATCGCGTCATGCGGCATGACCCCCGGGCGACGCGAAGTCGGCAGGATCAATTGCAAGTAAGCGTCAACGACGTTCAAGATTCTTGCGTACGGGTGAATCCGTTTGCCTTCCAAGCCTCGCGGGTAACCGTCGCCGTTGTACTGTTCGTGGACTTGTTCGATCGCGATCCGCACTTGGTTGGGAATTTCACCGACTTCGGTCAAACATTGTTGCGAAACGATCGGGTGTTTCTGATACGCCCAGCGTTCGTCCTCGGTCAATTCGGGCCCGACGACATGGAATTTGTCGTCCATCGAAAACAAGCCGACGTCGTGCAGCAGGCCGGCCGTTCCGAGTTGGGTGACGGCCAGTCCGTCGAGTCCCATTTCCACGCCCACGGCCATGCCGACGCTGGCCAGTTTGACGCAGCGTTCGGCCAATTCGCAGCTCGCCTGGGCACCTCCGAACGCGCCGACGGTTTGGTCGTGATCTCGGATCAAAAAATCGGCGAAGCGACGCGTCAAATCATCCACCGCTTCGACCGTCTGCAATTTTTTTCGCGTGATCGCGTCACGCAGTTCGTCGAGCTGGTCACTGGCATCGGCATAGCCTTGTTTCAGCTCCGCTTGGCGGCCGAGGTCCAGGGGTTCGTCGAAGCGATCGACCAGGCGATCCTTGAGCGGTTTCCCCGTCGGCAGGCGTGGCGGTTTGCCCGTCGACGCGGTCGGCTTTCGCGTCGGCGGGGACGGTTGATCGGTCCGCCCGATGCCCAACGCCTCGGCGTCACGAGGATCGACTTCCACCCGATCGATGCCACGACCGATCAAGCCGTCGATGATCTCTTGAGTGATTTCGGTCGCCTGCCCTAACAGCAAAACGCCGCAAGGGTCGAAAACCGCATGGGTGCAGACGGCACCCGTCTGCACATCTTCGATCCAAATCGTTACCGTCGGTGAATGCCCCACCCGCCGATTCCCTGTTGATTGTTAAAAAAAGCAGGGCGTGTCGTTGCCCTTCGCCTGGATTCCCGATGCCGGAGAACTTCTCCGGACCGAAAATTGCCCCCAGGCCTTCGACACGTCACCTGCTTGCCCGAGCAAAGTTAGACCGCAATTCATGGTTCGGCCGATCAAAATGATTCAAGACGCTCAAAATGACTGCGCCCGATGCGATGTCGCGGTCGTCGGTGGTGGGATTGTAGGCTTAGCGACGGCGATGACGTTGCTCGACCAGTCACCGGACCTCCGCGTGCTGGTCTTGGAGGCCGAGACCGAGGTCGCCCGGCACCAGAGTGGGCATAATTCCGGCGTGCTGCACTCCGGGCTTTATTACAAGCCCGGCAGCCTCAAGGCGGTCACCTGCCGCACCGGCAAATCATTGATGGAAGATTTTTGCCGGTCCGAGAACATCGCTTGGGACCGCTGCGGAAAAGTCGTGGTGGCGACGACCGCTGAAGAACTGCCTCGTTTGGACGCGATCGCCGCACGGGCCGGCGAGAACGGCGTGGATCATCGGCGGATCGACACCGACGAACTTCGTGACTTGGAACCGGCCGTCGCCGGCTTGGCCGCCCTGCACGTGCCCGAGACCGGCATCGTCAACTACCGCGACGTGTGCTTGGCAATGGCGGGGCGGATCCGAGCGAAGGGCGGCGACGTGCGACGGGGCTTCGACGTCGATCGCATCGATGTGGCTTCCACATCGGTTCGCTTGACCAGCCGGCAGAACCGACGCGTCGAGTGTGACCGATTCATCAATTGCGGCGGGCTCCGCAGCGATCGCGTCTGCCGCTCGGCCGGCATCACCCCGGAGGTGAAAATCGTGCCCTTCCGCGGCGAGTACTACGAACTGGTCGCCGGCAGCGAGCACCTTTGTCGCAACCTGATCTATCCGGTTCCCGATCCCTCGTTTCCGTTCCTCGGGGTTCATTTCACCCGGATGATCGACGGCGGAGTCGAATGCGGCCCCAACGCGGTGTTGGCGATGTCGCGGAGCGGTTACACCTGGCGGGATTTTGATTTCGGCGATCTGAGCGAAACGCTCCGTTTCGGCGGTTTCCGAAAGCTGGCGATGAAGCACTGGAAGATGGGCGTCGGGGAAATCTATCGCTCGCTGCGAAAAGAAGCGTTCACCAAAGCCTTGCAGAAACTGATTCCGTCGATTCGCGCCGAACACCTCAAGCCCGGCCGATCCGGCGTTCGGGCGCAGGCCGTTACACCGGAGGGCGACTTGTTCGATGATTTCCTGATCCGTCAGGGCGAGCGTTCGTTGCACGTCCTGAACGCGCCGTCGCCGGCGGCCACCGCGTCGCTGGCGATCGCCAAGGAAATCGTTCGGCGGCTTGACGCCTGACCGGCGACGGAGTGATCGGGAAGCGAGTGATCGGGAAGCGAGTGATCGGCGACGGGAGGGGCACGCCGCCGGTCCCGTCTCAGTTGTCGACGCAGGTTTCCAAGAATCTCGCCAAGCGATGAAAGTCGCTGTCGGTTTCGATAAAGCGGACTTTGGTGACCAAGGTTTGCGGATCGACCAAGTCTTGGAACGGCACGAAATGCAGATCCAACTGACCGGAGACCGAAACCATCACGCCGTTGAGTTTTTCTTCGACCAGGGCGCGATAGGCCCCGACGCCCAGTTGCGATCCCAACATCACGTCGTAGGCGTGCGGCGGAGCACAACGGGCTTCGTAACCCAACTGCAATCCGTTGATTTTTCGCGTCTTGCCGGTCCGTTCGGTATAACGCTCGGCCAACAGCTTGGCGATCAAGGCGGCCAAGTTGACCGAGGAAATGTTGATGTGGCCGTGGTCGTCGCGGCTGATCCCTTCCAAGTATTTCGCCGGCAAGTATTCGGCCATGCCTTCGGCGATCACGATGGTTCCGTATTCGCGGCCGTCGCGTTCCCTGGCCATCATCATGTCGACCATGCGATCGACGACGCGATCCATCGCCATGACCTTGCGGACTTCGCCGGATTCCTGATTCAAGACTTCCTGGGTCGCCAAGGCGCCTTGGATGTCTTCGACGCTCAGCACCATGCTGGCTTCGCCGGCGATCGCGGCGCCGTAAGCCAGCCACCCCGCGCTGCGTCCCATCGCTTCGCACAAAAAATACGAACGGCCGGCGGCGGCGTCGAAGTTCAAGTTGCGGATCTCTTCGGCCAACGTTTCCACGGCGGTGAAAAAACCGAAGGTGAAATCGATACCGCTGTAATCGTTGTCGATCGTTTTGGGCAGATGGACGACCGGAAATCGACGGGCTTCGGCGGGCAAGCCGTCTTGGAACATTTTCAACTTGTTGGCGGTTTTCAGCGTGTCGTCGCCACCGATGCTGATCAAAGCATCGATTTCCAGGCTGCACAGACCTTCATAAACGCGTCGCAGCGGGGCGACCAATTCGGGGTCTTTCAGATGCGCCGGGCTGCCGACGTGCTTGCCCGGGTTGGTCCGCGCGGTGCCGATCATGATGCCGCGACTGCTGCGGGCATTGGTCAGCGAATCGTGCGTGAAGCGGATGTAGTCGGTGCCTTCTTGCAGCGGACCGGCGGCGGTGTATTCGGCCAGGCGACTGTAGCCGTGCTTGATGCCGTAAACCTGGGCGCCTTCCTCCAGAAAGGAGAAAGCGGCCGTGCTGATGACCGCGTTTGCGGCCGGCGCGGGACCGCCGGCAAACAAAATGGCGACGCGTTTGATGTCCAGGCTGTGGTGGTCCGAAGCAACGGTCATGGTGAAAGGCTCGTCGAGAGAAATTGAAAACGGAATGTGAAGAAACAGCGAGCCGATTTCGCCGGCCGTGTTGATCGTTTGATGTGCCGATGCCCCAAAAGACCGACTTGTCGAAGCGAAGATTTTAGGGAACTGCGGGCAAACGCCAAGGCGTCGTCCGCGGACGGGTCGGCGGGCCCTCGCCGCGGACCGATCCCCGGGGTGGTGCCGCCCCGGGTTGGTGCCGCCCCGGGTTGGCGCGGGTTAGCGCGGGGGCGGTGCGGCTTACCGCATCAGCGCGTCCTCGATGGCCGACTGATATTCGGCGTCGGTCATGTCGAACATCTCGCGAAGCTGACTGAGCAATTCCAAGCGGGGGCCTTGCAGCTCGTCCTCGGCGGTCGCGGCCAGGAAAATCGCCTGCAACGCCAAGCGGCGTTGATCTTCGCTCCATCGCCGGCTGACCGTCAGCACATAATTTTTCGGCTCGATGCGGTTTCGCGTCGCGATCGAACACAGCTCCCCCAGTTCCTCGCGGTCCAGTGGTCGCTCGAGCACTTCGACGGAGATTTTCCGCAGCGTGTCGATTTCGACCTCGCTAATCGTCCCGTCGATCAGCACGGTCAGGATCGAGGCCCGCAGCGCTTCGTCGCGGAATTGAGCTTCCTTGGCCGCTTCGTGGCTGGCACGATCCATTTCCAACACGCTGACGTCCCAGGTCGCTTTGCACTGGTCGCACTGCACGAACTCTTCGGCCGCGCCGACGGGCACCGTGGGGATGAAATACAGCGTCAAGAACGGCCGCCGGGCCCGCAGCCGATACGTCTCGGTGATCCCGCAGGTGGGACAGTAAAAACTGCCGCGATCCCGCGTCCGCGTCAGGTTCATGGTGCCGATCAAGATCATGATCCGGAATCTCGTTTCACGCGCTGAAATGAATTAGATGAATGAATAGGTTGGTCCGAATGGGAAACGTTTGCCGATAAAACGATACTGTTTGTCCGTCGGTTTTTCGAAAGCGTCGACCATGGCCTTGTTGCCCGTCAATACGACTCGCACGAGCACCCCGCTCGCCAATCAGCGTTTGCTGTTCCAACTCAACGCCGATCAACTGGCCCTTCAACGTCAGTATGATCAATTGAGTACCGGACGCCGTGTGCTGCGGGTGTCCGACGACCCGGCCGCCGCCGCCCGGGCCATCGAAATCCAGCGGGGGATCGACCGCAGCGAGCAGATCGCCCGCAACTCGAACGCCACCGAAGCATTCTATCAGTCGACCGACGCAGCGCTGGCCCGCGTCGACGGGGCCTTGATCGAAGCCCGCGGGACCACCGTGCTGGCCGCCCAAAACGTCTTGTCCGAGGACGAACGGGCCGCCTTGAGCGCGACCATCCAACAGACTTTGAACAGCGTCTTCGCCGCGGGAAACAGCCTGTTTCGCGATCACCAATTGCTCGGCGGAATTCTGGAGGACGGCACCGCCCTGAAATGGGACGGCGATTCGGTCGTCTTTCACGGCAGCGAAGCGGTCGGGAAAACCAAACTCGGCGGCGGCATCACGTCGGCCTTGAACGTCAACGGTCCGGAAAGTTTGGGGCTGTTGTCGACCGTCGTCACCGGCGATCCGCTGGGCGCGTCGCTGGATCGCAATACGCGTTTGGTCGACATGAAAGGCGGTTTGGGGGTCCGAGCCGGCGTCATTCGCGTCTCCGACGGTGACGAGTTCCACGAAATCGATTTACGCAAGGCCGCCACCATCGGCGACATCGAAGCCATCTTGGACGACGTCGCGATCGACGGTCGGCAGCTCGCCTTGACCATTTCTCAGGACTCCGTGCGTTTGGAATACAGCGACGGCTTGCCGGGAACCTTGGCCGTCGCCGATTCCTCGGGCAGTCGAACCGCGGCCGACTTGGGGCTGTCCAACCCGCAAGGCCTTCTGGCGCCGCCGCTGGTCGGCAACGGGATGGCGCCGCGGGTCACCACGGAAACCGAAGTCGCGGATCTGAATTTCGGTGCCGGCCTGAATCTCAGCAGCGGACTGCGGATCAGGCGGGGCGGCCAAGACATCGACATCGACCTGTCACAGGCCGAAACGCTCGGCGACATCCTGATCAGCATCAACCGCAGTTCCGCCGATGTGCAAGCAGAATTGAACGAAGCCGAAGGACGGATCATTCTGAAAGCCCGCCGCAGCGGTGTCGATTATTCGATCGGCGAAAACGGCGGCACGACCGCGCGAAGCTTGGGCATCCGATCGGCCACCGAAGACAGCCGCTTGGCCGACCTGGGGCGTGGTCGCGGATTGGTGCTCAACAGCGACGGCGAAGACTTGATCATCACCCGGCCCGACGGGGTTCAGTTGGGGATCGAACTGGAGGGGGCCGAAACCGTCGAAGACGTCATCGACCGGATTCGTAACCACCCCGACAACCAGGACGCCTTGAGGGTCTTGGTGGATTTGAACGAATACGGCAACGGCATCGAATTGCAAGTTCCCCCGGGGGCCGATCCGTTGACGGTCAGGCAAGTCGGTTTATCCAACGCGGGAGTCCGCTTGGGCTTGATCCCCGAAGGCGAAACCGAAGCGGAAGGCCAGTTCCTTGCCGGTTCCATGCGTCTGATCGGCACGGACTACGCTGTCAAAGACGCCGGCGGCGCGATCGATACCTTGATCCGTTTACAAAAAGCCGTCGAGTCCGGCGACATCCCGGAAATCTCTCGTCTGCAAGAACGTCTGGACTTGGACCTGGATCGTGCCAGCCGAACGCGGGGCCGGGTCGGCGTTTGGAACCAGAACTTGGAACAGCTTCGCGACGCCAGCGAACAAGAAACCTTGCTGCTCAAATCCCAGTTGTCCGACGAGATCGACGCGGACTTGGCCACCGTGATCAGTGAAATGACCGCCCGGCAAACGGCGTTGGAAGCTTCCATGCGGCTGATCGGTCAAACCGCCAACTTGACGGTCCTGAATTATCTGTGACCCGTCGCGGTGCGGGGAGCCCTCGGCGACACTTCATTTTGCGTCTTACGGGATGCTTCGTGTGGCAACTCTTTGTGTGGCGAGCATGGCCTTTGCTTTGCGTCAAGGCAGGGGCTTCTCCGTTTCGGGCCCCTTTTTTCTTGGATCGCGAGGACTCGGAAGCCTACAATCGGCTCCCGCCTGTTCAAGCCGCCTCTGCAGCCCTCGGATCGCATCTCGATGAATCGTCTTGTTTCTCATCTGAAAACCACTACCTCTGTCTTTGTACTCGTCGTCGTCGCCCTGGTCGCTGTGTCATGGACGCCGGGCCGCGCGTCCGGCCAAGCCGTCTTGGATCTGGAGACCGAGTTACAGGCCGGCACGACGGCGGAACTGATCGACAAGGTGCAGACGACGGGAGACGCCCGGCGTGGGGCTTTGGTCTTTTACAAGTCGGCCGCCGCTTGCCTGCGGTGTCACGGCGACGGCGGGGATGACGCCGCGTCGCCGCTCGGCCCGACGCTGACCGAGATCGGCGGCGACGTGACGGTGGCTCACGTGATCGAGTCGATCCTCAAACCGTCCGAACAGATCAAGCCGGCTTTTCGGACCGTGAACGTATTGACCGGGGACGGCGAAATCATCAGCGGAATGCGGGTTCGCGAGACGGACGATCGGTTGATCCTCCGCGACGCAAGCGAGCTGACCCGCGAGATCACGATCGACAAAGGAGACATCGAACAGGTTTCCGAAAGCGGAGTCTCGATGATGCCGTCCGGGTTGGTCGCATCGCTGCGTGAGGAACGAGAGTTTTTCGATTTGGTTCGCTACGTCGTCGAAGTCGCTCGCGGGGGACCGGCGCGGGCTCAACAGCTGCGCCCGACAGCGGATCAGTTGATCGTCCAAGACGACACGGTCGACTTGGACCACGCCGGCATCCTCGGGGGGCTCGGCCGACAAGATTTCGAAAGGGGGCGGCAGATCTACCACAGTCACTGCGCGAATTGTCACGGCGCCGACGGCAACACGCCCACGCTCCCGACGGCTCGCGCGTTCGGCACGCAGTCGCTCAAGTTCGGTGCCGATCCGCTCAGCATGCTCGCCACCCTGACCCGCGGCAACGGCTTGATGGCATCGATGCAACACCTTTCGCCCAAAGAACGTTACCAAGTCATTCACTACATCCGTGAGCAGTTCATGCGGGACCGCAATCCCGGCTATCGGGCGATCGATGCGGACTATCTTGCCGGGTTGCCCGAAGGCACCGACGGCGGTGAGTTCTTGATCGCGGGGGATCGGGATTTCGGCCCCGTGTTGGCGTCACAGCTCGGTCGCCCGGTCAACAGCTCGTTGACGTTTCGCCTGCCCGGATTGACGGTCAACTACGACTTGCACCGCTTCCGATTGGGCGGCGTGTGGACCGGTGGTTTTTTGGACTTGTTCGCCACGCATCACTACCGGCAGCGCGGCGAGGGTCTGCCCTTGCCGGCCGGCACCCCGATCGCCGGGCTGGACGCCTACGCATGGGAGCTTGCCGGATCGGTGGAATCTCCCGACCGCATCAAACCGCCCCGCGGCCCGGTCGATGGCCGGTACGCGCTTTATCACGGGCACTACTTGCACGGCGATCGCGCGGTGCTCAGTTACCGGATCGGCCGGC
>CAYVRC010000157.1:0-14375 GCA_964453205.1 uncultured Pirellulaceae bacterium
CGCCGCGGACGAGCGCCTCGGATGCCCCGGGGGCGGCCGCACCGAGAGACTCGTATAGAACGTTTTGTTCGCGCTCCGATTGAACTCCGGCGGTCGGGAGCAACCGGCGGCTCGGCCGGCCGGCCGCGGGTGGCAGCGCGGATGCCGGAGCGGATGGAGAAGCGGCGAAGGGGTGGCCGGCGGATCGTTCGGAACCTTTCACCATCATCCCGGGCTCCGGGACGAAATCGAGTTCCGCATCAGCGGCGTCGCCGGTGGAATTCGGGAGCGCGACCGCGTCAACCTCCGCGTAGCCTTCCGCCGTCGGAACGTCGTCGACGGCGGATTCCACCGAGCCCCGTTCGTCGAACGGTTGCGTGACGGCATCCGGCAAGCTTTGCACCAGGCCCATGCGGACGCGGGGCAAAGCCATCGAACCGACGATCAGCAACAAGCCGGCGGCGATCGCCAAGCGGACGGCGTGACGTCGCAGGAAGGACATCGGATCGCTCCCACCGCGGCCGTTTCCGGGGACGGATCGAAAACCCGTCTCCCCCAGAATCGCTTCGCGGCGGGCCTCATCCAAACCGGCCGTGGCATCGGCGTGGTCTTCAAAGAAGGATTCCAGACCGCTCGTCACCGCGCGGGCTTCCCGGACCGCGGCGGCCAAGTCGGGATCGGATTCGAGTTCGGCTTCGAAGGCCGCTCTTTCGTCGTCGGGCAATTCACCCAAGGTGTAAGCCGTGACGCGTGGGTCGTCCCAAGCGTCGCCGGAATTCGGAGAGTTGGATTCGGTGGACATCAATGATCTTTCGGGGTTGTGTGTTCGGTGGGTCTGGGCGAAACCGGATCCGCGGCGGTCCTAAGACGCCGCGAAGATTTCTCGCAGGCTTCGCACGGCGGCGTGCAGATGGAAACCGACGTTGTTCACGGACAGTCCCGTGACGTCGGCGATTTCTCGGTAACTGAGTCCGCCTTGCATTCGCAGACGCAGGACCTCTTGTTGGCGATCGGTCAGTCGCCGGATCATCGCGGCCAGACGGTCCCCCTCCTCGCCTTCGCTGGCCAGGTTCTCGGCCGAAGGGCTGGGGTCCACGATGGCCGTGTCGACTTTGTCGATCGGTCGTGGGGATTTGGTTCGTTGCATGTCAATGACTCGAGTTCGGCAGACGAAGAAAAGCCATGCGGCGAGTCGGGATTCGATCTCGGATCGATCCGCCCGGCACAGCCTTAAGAAAGTCTCTTGCACCGCGTCCTGAGCCGAAGCTCGGTCGCCCGACAACATCCGCGTGGCGTAAGCCAACAACGGTCGCTGGTAGCGATCGACGATGGATTCCATCGATTCCTTCGAAAAATCCGTCGAGGTCATGATTTTCGGGCCATGAGTTCGGCTTCGGCAAAGGCATGGAAAAGTGGGCAAGCCGCCGACGTTCCCGCCGGCAACTCGGTCAACGATCGACAGAGGGGTTTCTTAGTCATTCTTAGCAGAAAAAGTCGGAAAAGGATTTCGAGAGCAAATCGGCCGCGGAGAAGCGCGGAGAAGGCAGGTGGCGAAAAACGGGGGTGATCTTTCGCCGGGAGGCGAATTGCGCCATCATCTTTCGCCTCTAGTGCCCCCGCCCACGAACTTGTCTTTGAGAGCTCCTTTGCCATGTTGCATGCCGTGATCATGGCCGGCGGAAGCGGAACCCGCTTCTGGCCGGCCAGCCGCAAACTGGTTCCCAAGCAATTGCTGCCGCTGGCCGGCGAGCGGACGATGATCCAATCGACGTTGGATCGCCTGGGGGATCTGGTCCCGAAAGATCGCCAGTACGTGATCACCAACAAGATCTTGGTCGACGCGATTCAGGGCCAGCTGCCCGACGTTCCGCCGGGGAACATCGTCGGCGAGCCCTGCAAGCGTGACACCGCGCCGTGTGTCGGCCTGGCCGCGGCGCTGGTTTCGCACGACGACGACGTCGCGACGATGCTGGTGATGCCATCGGACCACGTGATCGCCGACGCCGGGGCGTTTCGTGACGCCGTGACGGCGGGCCAAAAACTGATCGACGAAGATCCCAGCCGCATCGTCACTTTCGGGATCCGGCCGACGTATCCCGCGGAGTCCTTCGGGTACATTCAGCGCGGCGAAGCGATCGCGGCGACCGGCGGATCGGCCTTTGCCGTCAAGCAATTCCGCGAAAAACCGGATCGCCCGACGGCCGAGCGATACGTCTCGAGCGGCGAATTCTACTGGAACAGCGGCATCTTTCTGTGGCGAGCCGGGTTGATCACCGACGCCCTGGCGCGGCACCAACCGGTGATGCACGAACACTTGTCGCGAATCGCCGCGGCGATCGGCACGCCGGGGTACGAATCGACTTTGGAAGCGGAATTCACGGCCATCGAAGGCACTTCGATCGACTACGCCGTGATGGAAAAGCACCCCGACGTCGTCGTCATCGAAGCCCCCTTTCCCTGGGACGATGTCGGCAGTTGGCAGTCGCTCGCTCGCCTGCACGAACCCGACGGGCATGGCAACACCGTCGTCGGACGGCACATCGGCATCGACACCCGGGACACGATCGTCCACGGCGACGGCGATCACATGATCGTCACCATCGACGTCGCCGACTTGATCATCGTGCAAACCCCCGACGCGACGCTGGTGGCATCCAAAGACGCCGAGGAACGGGTCCGCGAAGCGGTCGCGGCGCTGCAAAAGCGTGGCCTTGATTCACTGTTGTGAATACACTTGGCGATCAACAAAGTAAGTGTCGCTTCAACTGCATTCGTCTTCATGTCCAAACGAAAGTTCAATCTCGCCAGGATGAGCGACGACGAACTGCTGGACCTGCGGTTCTGTGACTTGCCACTGAAGCTGAGGGAGACGCCTCTCCAAAACCGCATCGACCAGCTGCACGCCGAGATCGCCGAGCGAGACATCCCGTTCAAGCCGCACTGTTGGCTGAGCGACGACTGGTACAGCCCCGACGGCATCCCCGGCATCGCGATCCCGTTCTATCTGGCCCACCCGCGACTGATGCGTCTGGAACGCCAGCAGTTGCTGGAAGTCGAAGGCGGCACGCAGCCGTGGTGCATGAAAATATTGCGTCACGAAGCCGGCCACGCGATCGACACGGCGTATCGCCTGCGTCGAAAGGCGGCTTACCGAAAGGTTTTCGGCAGCGTTTCACAGCCCTACCGCGAATATTACCAACCCAGGCCCCAAAGTCGCGACTACGTTCTGCACTTGGAGATGTGGTACGCTCAAGCCCATCCGTTGGAGGATTTTGCCGAGACGTTTGCCGTGTGGCTGCGTCCGGGTTCCCGTTGGCGGATGACCTACCGTGATTGGCCGGCGCTGGAAAAGCTCAAGCAGGTTGATCGATTCATGAAGTCCCTTCGTGGCAAGAAGCCCGTGGTCCAGTCTCGCAAAACCGACGAACCGATTTCGCGAATCCACAAGTCGCTGCGGGAACACTATCGGCAAAAGCGTCAGCACTACGGGCTGAACGTGCCCAGCGTCTACGACACCGACCTGCGACGACTGTTCAGCGGCACCGCCGACGCCGATTCGAAACGCTCGCCGACCGCCGCGGCGTTTCTGTCCAAAGTCCGCGGAGAACTCCGCCGCGTCGTCGCCCGTTGGACCGGCGAATACACCTACACGATCGACCAAGTGATCCAAGAGATGATCGAGCGTTGCCGGGAACTGGAGTTGCGTCTGGGCGGCCCGCCCGAAGAAGTCAAACGGGATGCGATGATTCTGGTCGCCGTTCGTACGACTCATTTTCTGCACGAAGGTCGGCACCGTGTGGCGCTTTGATCCCGCCCCCGACCGCGAAACAGGCGTACCATGGCGAAGTTAAAAATCTTGGTCCTGGTTCGCGAAGGCCACGTGCCGCCCGACACGCTCGACGGGGTCAGCGATAAAGAACTGGACAATTGGAAAGCCGAATTCGACGTCTGTGAGACCCTGCGGCACCTGGGGCACACCGTCATGCCGCTGGGCGTGTACGACGACTTGGGAAAAATCCGTCAAGCCTTGTCGGATTTCCGGCCCCAAATCACGTTCATGATGTTGGAAGAATTTCACGGCGTCGCGATCTATGACTTCGCCGTGATCAGTTACCTGGAACTGATGCAGCAGCCGTACACGGGTTGCAATCCCCGTGGGCTGTTGCTCAGCAAAGACAAGGCGTTGTCGAAAAAGATCTTGTCGTATCACCGCATTCCGACGCCGCGGTTCGCCGTCTTTCCGAAAAACCGAATCGTCCACCGGCCACGCCGTTTGACGTTCCCCTTGTTCGTCAAATCGGTGATCGAAGACGCCAGCTTCGGCATCAGCCAGGCGTCGATCGTTTACTCCGACGAAGCCCTGGCCGAACGAGTCCGCTTCATTCACGAAAAAACCGGTGACGACGCGATCGCCGAACAGTACATCGAAGGCCGCGAATTGTACGTCGGGGTGATCGGCAACCAACGGCTGCAAACGTTTCCGGCTTGGGAAATGGATTTCGGCAAGATGCCTGACGACATGGCGCGGATCGCGACGCGACACGTCAAATGGAATCACAAGTACCAGGAGAGGCACGGCATCGTGACTCACGCGGCGACGGACCTGGACGAAGGGATGCAAGCCAAGATCACCAAGGTTTGCAAACGCGTTTACCGAGCCTTGAACATGAGCGGGTACGCGCGGATGGATTTACGTTTGACGGCGACCGACGAGATCTACGTGATCGAATCCAACGCGAACCCGAACATCGAATACGGCGAAGACTTTGCGGAGTCGGCCGAAACGGTGGGCATCACCTACGAACAATTGCTGCAGAGAATCCTGAACCTCGGCCTGAACTACAAACCCGCCTGGATGGTGACGTGAATTCGTCCCAGCGTTCGGGTCGTCTAAACGTAATTCGGGGTCGGGGGACGGTAGTCGTCGGGATTGATCGTCTTGAACCACTCGATCGTTTTCGTCAGACCGGTGCTCAAGTCCGTCGTCGGTGTCCAGCCGAGTTCTTTCGTCGCCAACGTGATGTCGGGGCGGCGTCGCGTGGGGTCGTCGGCCGGTAAGGGTTCTCGGGTCAGCTGACTTTTCGAAGCGCTGATCTTGATGATTTGCTCGGCGAGTTGGTGAATCGTGTACTCGTCCTGGTTGCCGATGTTGACCGGACCGATGAAGCCGCTTTCCACGTTCATCAGCCGGATCATCGCTTCGACCAAGTCGTCGCGGTAACAAAAAGAACGCGTTTGCGTGCCGTCACCGAAAATCGTGATGGGTTCGCCCGCCAGAGCTTGGCGGATGAAATTCGAAACGACGCGACCGTCGAACGGGTGCATCCGCGGGCCGTAAGTGTTGAAGATCCGCGCGATCCGCACGTCGACCTTGTTGTAGCGGTGGTAATCCATGAACAAGGTCTCGGCGACTCGTTTGCCTTCGTCGTAACAAGCTCGGATGCCGATCGGGTTGACGCTGCCGCGATACGATTCGACCTGGGGATGAATTTCCGGATCGCCGTAGACTTCGCTGGTGCTGGCCTGCAAGATCCGGCCGCCGCAACGCTTCGCGACGCCCAGCAAATTGATGCTACCCAGCACACTGGTCTTGATCGTCTTGATCGGGTTGAACTGATAGTGCCCCGGGGCCGCCGGACAGGCCAAGTTGTAAATCTGGTCGACCTCCAAAAAAATCGGCACGGTGATGTCGTGTCGGATCAGTTCGAAATTCGGCCGGGACAACAGGTGCGTGACGTTGGTCTTTTGACTGGTGAAAAAATTGTCCAGACAGATCACGTCGTGTCCGTCGTCGACCAAACGTTCACAGAGATGCGAGCCGAGAAATCCGGCACCGCCGGCGACAAGGATGCGAAGCATGATTCAAGCTGACGTGACGAGGGTGAAGACGTGGATGCCGCGTAGCTTAGGCGGCCAGACGCACTTTTTCGACGTGGCTGCGCTGCAAACCATCACCGTCGTCGGCGAATTCGCAGTGAAAGGTCTGATCTTGCAAGGCTTTCAGCCTGATACGAATCGGGATTTGTCGGGGCAAAGCGTCACCGGCAGCCTGGGCCCGCTCGGCGAACCCGCCTTCGATCTTGCCGGGTTGCTTGCAAGACAACGCCAATTTCAAACCGGCCGTCGTCAGGGGATCGATGTTGGTCGGGAACAGGTCTTGGTCGGGCATTTCATGATGCACGTCCATTTCACGCCATTCACCGTCGGCGAACTTCATCCAGATCCGGGCGCCCAATAAAGCGTTGGGAAGCAGACTGTTGTTGACGATCGCCAAGTGCAGCCAGTACTTCAACACGACCTCCCCATCGGCCGGGGCGACCCGCCGATACGTCAGGGCGTCGTCCATCGCCATCAACAGCGTGCCCTCGAGACCTCCGACCGGGTGCGCGACCAACTGGGCACGTTCGCGGTTGCTGCGGATCAACCAAAAATAGAACGTGCTGCAGACGGCGATCGTCGAACCGACCAAGCTGGCGTATTCGCGACTGGTTTCCAAATCCATCGGCTTCGTCTCATTTCGTTCGGGGCGGGAAAGGCTTCCGGCGTGAAGCCCCGTGCATCGTGGGAAGCCCCATGCATACCGAAACGGGCGACGCGGTGACAAGATCATCGCGGGCAGTTTCACGGGCCCGGTCGGGCGATGGCCGGGGGAAAGGCCCCGCGGCCGCGCATCGAGGAAACGTTGCCGGTACAATGGGATTTGTCCATCGCCTGCACGGCCACCGCCCGACCCGCGAACGCATCGTAATGAATTTTCCAAACGTTCTGACGTCTCTGACCGGCCGACTGGTGATGCTTGCCACCGGAATCGTCTGCCAACTCGGTTCGACGACGGCGTTTTCCGCTGCCGATTCCGTCGCGGTGGTGCTCCGCGCACATTGCGTCCGATGCCACGGCGGTGAAGGCGAAGCGGAGGCCGATGTCGATCTGTCCGGGTTGCGACGCGAAGATTCTGGTCAGCATGCGGACTTGATCAGCCGAATCATCCAAGCGATCGATCGTGGTGAGATGCCGCCGGAGGACGAACCGCAGATTGCACCGAAGCAGCGGACGAGGCTGTTGGCGGATTTACGAACCTTGCTGGCGGCGGCGGCCGAGAATCACGCCGGGTATCCACACACGCCGGTTCGGCGGATGAATCGCTTTCAGTACAACAACGCGGTCGTCGACTTGTTCCAGCTGAACTGCATCGTGTTCACGCTGCCCGAGCGGATGATGCGGGAACACAAAGGATACTTTCGGCCCGAATCCGGCAAGATGCCCGACGTGGTCACCGTCGGCAGTCGTCCCCTGGGCAAGTCCCAAATGATCGAACCTCGCTTGGCCGGCGTGGCGGCGTTCCCCCAAGACCTCCGTGCCGAACACGGCTTTGACAACCGCGGCGACCATCTTTCGCTTTCGCCGATGCTGATGGAGTCGTTTTTGCGGCTGGGTCAATCGATCACCCAAAGCCCGGACTTCGGCGAACGTTCGGTCGGCATCTGGGATGATTTTTTCGCGGCACCCGAAGCCGACCCGGTCGACGTCGCTGAAATCCGCCGGCGTCTGGAACCGTTTTTGACGTCGGCTTTCCGCGGCCCCGTCGACGCCGCGTCGCTCGATCGATACACCGATTATGTCATGCGTCAACTGGCAAGGGACGTCGATTTTACCGAAGCGATGAAGTCGGTCGCCGCGGCCACGATCGCATCGCCGCGTTTCCTTTATTTGTACGACAAACACGACGACGAATCACCCGGCAGTCGCGTGGTGCCCTGCGACGACTTCGAGCTGGCCGCGCGGTTGTCGTTCTTTCTGTGGGGAAGTCTGCCGGATGCGGAATTGCTGGAACTTGCCGCCGCGGCGCGTTTGAGTGACCCCGACGTGCTGACGCGTCAGATCGATCGTATGCTTCGGGATCAAAAGATCAAACGATTCTGCGACAGCTTTCCGGCACAGTGGTTACAACTCGAACGCATCATCAGCGCCGTTCCGGATCCCGAACGATTTCCGAATTTCTATTTCGCCAAGTACCGCAACAGCATGCACATGATGCTGGAACCGTTGCTGTTGTTCGAGACCGTTTTGGTCGAGAATCGTTCGATTGAGGATTTGGTCGACGCGGATTTCAGTTATCGGTCCAAGCTTTTAGAAAAAGCCTACGGTGAATTGACCAGCGGTCATGCCGACGAAATCAACCATCGCGGCGGCGGCACGACGACGCTCGAGTTTCGGCGTGTTCCCCTACCGGATCGACGAACCGGCGGCGTGATCACCAACGCCGCGGTGATGACCATGACTTCGGGGCCGCGTCAAACCAAGCCGATCACGCGGGGGGCTTGGGTGGCCGGTGTGATCTTTAACAATCCGCCCGACCCGCCTCCTGCCGACGTTCCGCCCTTGGACGAAGATCCGCCGCCGGCCGAGCACCACCTGACGTTGCGGGAACGTTTGGCGTTGCACCGAGAGCGAGCCGATTGCCGAGGCTGTCACGAAAAGATCGACCCGCTGGGGTTCGCCCTGGAAAACTATGATCCGGTCGGCCGCTGGCGAGACGGCTACGAGAACGGCCGAAACGTGGACGTCGCCGGCCGGCTGTTCCGGCAGCACGAATTCAGGGACATCGTCCAGTTCAAGGATGCCATCTTGGCCGAAAAAGATCGCTTCGCCAAAGCGCTGGCGTCGCACCTGCTGACGTTCGCCGTGGCGCGGCCGTTGTCGGTCGCCGATGATCTGGCCCTGGACCGAATCGTCGCTGCGGCCGCCGATGCCGACGGCCGGTACCCGTTGCAAGACTTGATCCGTCAAGTCGTGCTGAGTGAACCGTTTCGAGTGAAGACCCGACCCCGACACGATACGACGAGTGATCGATGAAGCCGAAAATTTCAAGACGACATTTGCTTCGCGGCTTGGGCGGGGCGTCTCTGGCACTGCCCACGCTGAACAGTCTTGCCGGTCAGTCGACCGCGGGCGGTACGCATTTGCGGATGGCCCACTTTTACGTCCCCATCGGCGTCGTGCGGCGCGGTTTCTTCCCCGGTGAGGCCGACGACGTCATTCCCAAAGGGAACCTCGGCAACGTCATGAAGTCGTTGGGAAAACAGAATCCGTTCTATAGCGTGAAACCTTTGGAGACTTTGACTCCGACGATGCGACCGCTGGAGAAATGGAAGCACAAGGTCAACCTGATCACCGGCATGGACCGCACGTTCCAGCAAGGGACCGACGTTCACGCCCAATGCGCCTCGTGTTATTTGAGCAGCGCGGTGCCTTACACGGTGGAGGGAACCGCTTGGCCGCTGGATCGCACCTTGGATCATTTGGTGGCCGATCACGTCGGCAACCGGACGCCGTTTCGCACCTTGGAATTCAGTTGCAACAGCCACCGCGACAACAAGGAATCGATCTACTTCGACAACATCTCGTGGTACGGAACCGGCCATCTGGCGCCCTCGGTACGGGATCCCCGAAAGATGTACCGCCGGTTGTTTTCGACTTCCGAAATCGATCGCCACCGGGACATCACGGGTTTGGTGTTGGACGACGCCCGTTCGTTGCAACGAAACCTCGGGCACACCGATCGACAAAAGTTTGACGAATTCTTTTCGTCCATTCGCGCGATCGAGCAACAAATGAGCCGGCTCGAGACGATGAAATCGGAGCTCGCCAAAGTGGACTTCGATGAACCCGCCGAGGCCCACTTGCCGCGGGGCGAATACATTCGACTGATGGGGGACCTGATGGTCGTCGCCTTGCAAACCGGATTGACCAACGTGGCGACGTTCATGGTCGGGCCGGAGCGATGGGACACGCCATATCTGTTCGAAAGCTTGTTCGACCGACCGCGAAGTCACCATCAGATGTCCCACAACCAAACCGAAATGATCGACGACTTGTTGAAAGTCGATCGTTTCCATATGCGGCAGTTCGCCTACCTGGTCGAAAAAATGGACAACATCCAGCAGTCCGACGGATCGTCCTTGCTGGACAACACGTTGTTCACATACGGGTCAGGCTTGGGCGACGGATCGACCCACCAGTACAACGACCTGCCGATCATCGTCGCCGGCGGTGGCGACCGAGTTGGTTCGGGCAGTCACATCAACATGCCCGAGGGAACGCCGCTGGCGAATTTGTGGCTGACGCAGGCTCAGTTGATGGGCCTGGATTCGGATCGATTCGCCGACAGCACCGGCACGATCGATGCGCTCCGCCGGGGCTGATCGAAACGCGTGGTTTCGCCGACGGACACGTCGCCGCGGAAAGGGCGGACCGACGACGGATTCAGTCACCTGAACAAACCGGGCCCTATGTTTTACACTTGCGACCCTCACCACGGATTTGCCAGGCGGACGGTTTGGCGAGTCCCTCCGCAACGATCCGCAGGCAGGCCATGGACCAGAACGACAGCTTCGTGCGACGCAAGAGACATCTGCGCAATTTAGTCGTGATGGCCCTGGCCGACGGACAACTCGGGCAACGCGAAGTCGACATCGTGGCACAACGGTGTGTCGATTTGGGACTGTCCGACCTGGAACTCAAGGAGGCCATCCGGTTCGGCTTGGGTGACGACGCGGCGTTGGAATTGCCGGCGACGGGAGCGGACCGCGAGGACCTGATGAAAGACTTGATCCGCGTCATGGCGGCCGACGGGCGTGTCGACGAAGGCGAAAAACGTCTTTTCGCGTTGGCCGCGGCGTACATGAATTTGACGACCGGGCAAATCGACCGGCTGATCGCGGAAGTCACCCGTGATCGTAACGCGGGGGTCGATGACGACGACGAAGCACGGCGAATCGTCTAGTGGCGAAGGTCTTGATCACCTCCGGACCGACGCGTCAATACTTGGACCCGGTTCGCTACTTGACCAACGCGTCGAGCGGCCGGATGGGCGCGGCGCTGGCCCGCGCCGCGATCGACTCGAGGCACGACGTGGTCCTCGTTTCCGGACCTGTGCAGGTCGACTATCCGGCGGGTGCCGAAGTGATCTGGGTGCGGACCACCGACGAGATGCTGGAAGCCGCGTCGGCACAGTTCGCCGGCTGTGACGGGATGATCGGCGCCGCGGCGCCGTGTGATTACATGCCGCGGGTCGTGTCGGCACAAAAACTATCCAAGACCGGCGAACCGATCCGCTTGGAATTGATCGAAACGCCCGACGTCGTCGCCCGCCTGGGTCAATGCAAACGCGCCGACCAGTGGGTGATCGGCTTCGCTTTGGAAACGGAGGACCGGCGGTTTCGCGCGATCGTCAAGCTGCAACAGAAACACTGCGACTTGATGGTCAGCAACGGCCCGCAAGCGATCGACAGTCACGAGAACGAAGTCGAACTGCTGGCACCCGACGGCGAAGTCTTGGCGAAAATCAGCGGCAGCAAAGAACACGTCGCGGCGGAGTTGCTGCGAGAGATCGACGATCGACTGATTTCAGGCCCGGAGTTCTGATGCCCGCTGCCAAGACCACGACCGACCTTTCCGTTTCGCTCGGCCGGCTGTCGCTGGCCAACCCGATCATGGTCGCCTCGGGCACGTTCGGATACGCGCGGGAAATGGAACAGGTCGTCGATCTGTCCAAGCTCGGCGCGGTGTTGCCCAAAACGATCACGGCGGAACCACGCATCGGCAACGCGCCGTGGCGAACGGTGGAAACGTCCGCGGGATTGCTCAACGCGATCGGCCTGGACAACGACGGCGTCGACGCGTTTTTGCAGCACCACCTGCCTTACCTGCGAACACTCCCGACGTCGGTCGTCGTCAGCGTGGCGGGACGAACCGTCGAGGACTTCGTCGGTTTGGCCGAGCGTGTCGGAAACGAAACCGGCGTCGCGGCGATCGAGCTGAACCTGTCCTGCCCGAACGTCAGCGGCGGTGTCGACTTCGGCACCAACGCCCGGTCGTGTCGACGGGTCGTCGCGGCGGCGCGGGAGCGGTGCGGCGTGCCGATCCTGGCCAAATTGACGCCCAACGTGACGCGGATCGCCGACATCGCGGCCGCGGCGGCCGACGGCGGTGCCGACGCGGTGTGCCTGATCAACACGGTGCTCGGCATGGCCGTCAATTGGAAGACGCGGCGTCCGATGCTGGGCAACGGCATGGGCGGGCTGAGCGGGCCGGCGATCAAGCCGATCGCCTTGCGGTGCGTCCACCAAGTCCGCACCGCCGTGGACGTCCCGATCATCGGCATCGGCGGCGTCGCGACCATCGACGACGTGATGCAGTTCATCGTCACCGGAGCCTCGGCGGTTCAAATCGGCACGGCGAATTATTACGACCCGCAAATCTCGACGCGTCTGGTCGACCGACTGCCCGATGTCCTGGCGTCGGTCGGCGCGACATCCGTGGGCGAACTGGTCGGCAGCTTGCAGACCTGAAATCGCGACGGTTTTAAGAAAATCCCGAAAATCATGGCGAATTCCCGAATCCGGGTCCGGTAGCGGATGTTTATATGCTCAAGCGCAGCATTCTGATGCGAACTTTGAGCACTTCAGAACGGCTCTGATCCTTTTCGCCTTCTCAGACCGGCTTGCCGAATTGCCAGCTCGACGCGGTGTCGCGTCGATCGTCGAGCGATTCTTCTTTGGAAATGTATTTGTCTGGAGTAGACACTATGCGTTCAAAACACACGGGTTTTACGCTCGTCGAGCTGTTGGTCGTGATCGCGATCATCGGCGTCTTGGTCGGTCTGCTGCTTCCCGCCGTTCAGTCGGCCCGGGAAGCGGCTCGGCGGATGAGCTGCAGCAACAACGCCAAGCAGATCGGCTTGGCCCTGCACAACTACCACTCGGCGTTCAATCAGTTCCCGGCGCAGCGTGCCGGGACGACGGGGTTCAAGGGTTTCATCGGGACGGTCAACCCCGACAACAACTTCAGCAACAAGCGTCGCCTGTCGATGCTGGTCGGCTTGCTGCCGTTTCTGGAACAACAACCGCTGTGGGATACGATCAGCAATCCGGTGACCGTGCAATTCAACGGTACGGTTCGCACGCAGCCTTGGCCGGCCATGGGTCCGGTGCCGTGGACGGGGCAATACACTCCGACGCGGACCGTCCTTTCGCCGCTGAATTGCCCGAGCGATTCGGGCCCGCCGGTCACTTACGGCACGACGAATTACGGTGCGGTCGTCGGTGACGTGATTCGCGGTCTCGGTGCGGCCAACCCGGCCAAGGAAATCCGACGGGGAATGTTCGTGCCGACCACGGCGACGCGATTCCGGGACGTCGTCGACGGAACGGGAAACACCATCGCCGTGGCGGAAATCACCAACAGCCTGGGCGCCCGAGACCTGTCCGGTGGCGCCGCCTATGACATCGGCGGCGAAATCAACTTGCGGCCCCAGGAATGTGCCGACACGGTCGATCCGCTGCGTCCCAAGTTCTTCGCGCCCGGGATCCTGCTGATGGGCTACGCCGCTCCGATCGGCAAATGGGGCGATGGCGGCCGCGGGAACAGGTGGATGGACGGTGGCGGCAATTACAGCGGCGTCAATACGGTTTTGCCGCCGAACAAGCCCAGCTGCTCTTACGCCTCCGGCGACGCCGGTGACGGAATCTGGACCGCCGGCAGTTTCCACCCCGGCGGCTGTCACATCGTGATGGGGGACGGATCGGTCCACTTCATCAGCGAGAACATCGACGCCGGCGACCCGTCGATCCCCGCCGTCGGCACGCCGGGTTGGGGCGGATCGCCGGCCGGAATGCAAAGCCCCTACGGGGTCTGGGGCGGCCTGGGCACGACGAACGCCCGTGAATCGGTCAGCCTGCCCGAATAAGAAGACGTGAGGAAGAAACCGACCCGTCGCGGAAGATTTCCGCGGCGGGTTTTCGACTGCCGGCCCCCGTCGCAAAAAACCGCTCAAAAAGTTCATAAAACTCCGCTCCGGGCAGGCCCAGGGGGTGTTTAATAGCACTGAAGTGCTAATATTTAGCATTGCCATGCGTTAAATGAACCCTCATTTCCGGTTTGTTCGCCGCACGGACCTCTCTTTCGGCGGAGGGGTCGACGAGAAAATTCGTTGCTTCGAGGGTTTCGCCGGTTTCTTTTCCTTTTTTCGGAGTTCCTGAGCATGCGCTCAAAACACTCGGGCTTCACGCTCGTCGAGCTGCTGGTCGTGATCGCGATCATCGGCGTCCTGGTCGGCCTGTTGCTTCCCGCCGTTCAGTCGGCCCGTGAAGCGGCACGTCGGATGAGTTGCAGCAACAACGCCAAACAACTGGGTTTGGCGATGCACAACTATCACTCGGCGTTCAAACAGTTCCCGGCCCACCGCGCCGGCACCACCGGCACCAAGGGATACGTCAACCTGGCCGGCGGCAACGACGACAGCAATCGTGCTCGATCGAGCATGTTGACGGGCCTGCTGCCCTTCTTGGAGCAGCAACCCCTGTGGGACACGATCAGCAACCCGGTGAGCGTGCAGT
>CAYVRC010000158.1:0-14289 GCA_964453205.1 uncultured Pirellulaceae bacterium
TCCCGCATCCCTGAAGCTCAAACCCGACCAAACCTGCCCTCGTCGGGAATTGCTGCATTTCGATGATCTTCAAACGCACCTCATCGGCCGAGTAAAAGTCGCGCGGCGGTTCGGCATATCCCGCTGCTTCCCGAGCCGCCGTCCAAGTCCCAAACAGCCGTTTGCCGGCTTCGTACAACGCCCGGTCCTCGCGATTGGTCTGCGAGAGACAGGCACCGTCGTGGTGTCGCCGGCGGATCGCGGCGATCACCGATTCTTTCGACCAGCCACCGTGTCGTCGCGGAGGTTGGCCGAGCAGTTGGTGCTGTCGGGACGCAGTGTTCTGTTCAGGACATGCAGCTTGTTGGTGCAGCAACTGTTGATCGCCAAGCGAGACCTGCGACTTCCGAAGTTGATCAAACAATTCTCATCGTTCGAGGGGCTGATTATCGACGACCTGGGCTAGGTGCAACATCCCCTGCTTCGAGTGTCGCGATCTTGCCTGGTCGCATGAGCATACCGAAAGTGCATCCCACGATCTTTCAAGCAAGGAGTGCCGCGCGCTGCATTCTCTCTTCGAAATTGGCGCACTTGCCGAGAGCACCGCCACCATGGACTTCCAAGAGCACATCAGGTTTCTCGGCTTTGTGACGAACTCGCATCAGGCCTTCCTCGTCGAGATCCGCAATCATCGAGCGTTTGGGATGGTGACGTGCCCTTTATTCAGCGATTCACCCCGCCGGCGTGGGTGGGGTGAATTTACATTGAAGGGGCCGACTCGCCGGTTGGACGACGTACCAGCCGGAACGCTCCGACCCGAACGAATCGTCGAGAGCGGCTAGACCGTGGTCAAGACACCGGCGGCTTCGGCCAGTTTGGCGGCTTTGTCGGTCTTTTCCCAACTGAATTCGCCGTTGGGGCCGGGTTCGCGACCGAAGTGACCGTGGGCGGCCGTGACACCCATGACCGGCTTGGTCAAACCCAGTTCGCTGATCAAACCGCGGGGAGTCAGGCTGAAGTTCGACCGGATCAACTTGATCATCGCGTCGTCGTCGATTTTGCCGGTCCCGAACGTGTTGACGTTGACGCTGACCGGTTCGGCCACGCCGATCGCGTAGGCCAATTGCACTTCGATTTCGTCAGCCAAACCCGCGGCGACCAAGTTTTTGGCGACGTAACGGGCCATGTACGCGGCGCTGCGGTCGACCTTGGACGGGTCCTTGCCGCTGAACGCCCCGCCGCCGTGCCGGCCGCGTCCGCCGTAGGTGTCGACGATGATCTTTCGGCCGGTCAGGCCGGTGTCACCATGCGGACCGCCGATGACGAACTTGCCGGTCGGATTGATGTGATATTTGATTTCGCCTTTGACGAATTCCGCCGGCAGCACGGGCTTGATCGCCTTGTCGATGATCTGCTGTTTGGATTCTTCGGTGATGCCGTGCCCGTCGGGCGTCAGGATCGATTCGTCGTGCTGGGTGCTGACGACGACCGTGTCGATGCGAATCGGCTTGTTGTCGCTGCCGTACTCGACGGTGACTTGGCTTTTGCTGTCAGGACGCAGCCACGGCAGCTCGCCGGATTCGCGTAACCGGGCCAGTTTTTCGACGATGCGGTGCGACAGGTGAATCGGCAGCGGCATCAGGACGTCGGTTTCGTTGCAGGCGTAGCCGAACATCAGGCCCTGGTCCCCGGCACCCTGTTCGCCTTCGACATCCGAGGCTTTGTCGACACCTTGGGCGATGTCGGCGGATTGCTCGTGGATCGCGTTGAGAATCCCGCAGGCGTCGTGGCTGAATCCGATGTCGCTGTGGATGTAGCCGATTTTCTTGATCGTTTCGCGGACGATTTTTTGGACGTCGACGTAGTGACTGGTGCGGACTTCGCCGGCGACGACGACTTGGCCCGTTGTGACCAAAGTTTCGACGGCGACACGGGCGTCGGCGGGGTTGGGGTCGTTCGCCAGAATGTCATCGACGATGGCGTCGGAAATCTGATCGGACACCTTATCGGGGTGCCCCATGCTGACCGACTCGCTGGTGAACAGATACGTGCTGGAATCGTTACTCACAAAGATTTCTCCGAAGCGGAAAGGCGTGGCCTGGGCGAATTAAAAAGGATCAGTGGGCGACGTCGCGGACTCACGAGCCAGTTCCAATAGGGTGTTACACTAATTGGTGAAGCCGATTCTGAGAAGAACCACGCGGCGGAACCGTGTCGTCCCCCCTGATTCGGAGCCCTTGCAACCCGCAGCCTTTGCCGATTTTGCCCATGCCACGACACCGCGAAACGACGGCTCGGCGACCGCCGCCGGGCTTGATTTTGCCGCCCCCACCGCCATCGGCCCAGCCCCGGCAAGGCGGTCCCACGGCTTTGGTCTTGTCGTTGGCGCTCCACTTCGTGTTCCTGATGACGCTGGGGATCCTGCTGGCACGTCGGACGTCGGGAACCGGGGCGCCGCCGGATCGCCGGATCGGGATCGCGATGGTGCATCGTTTGCCCGATCGCGATCGGTACGTCGATGCGGCGGAAATTCCGCCAGAAACCAGCGATTCGGTGTCACAGGACGTCTCGTCGAGCGCCGCGGCGGCTCCACCGGCTGACTTCGCGCCGGCGGTCGACCTGGCCGGCGTGCTCCGCGAGATGACCGAGACTCCGACGCCGGTTTCCGGCAGCGGGTTGGCCGGCGAGACCTCGCTCGACGGCGACGACTTTGCCGAGGGCACCGGCAGCGGACAGCCGCAAAGCTTGGCGAAAAAGAAAGCGACCTTGTTCGGCGTCAGCGGGTTCGGGTCACGATTTGTGTACGTGATGGACCGCAGCGACAGCATGAACGGCTACGGGGGCCGGCCGCTGCGAGCCGCAAAAACGGAATTGTCACGGAGCTTGAGCACGCTATCAGAGCTGCAACAGTTCCAGATCGTCTTTTACAACGATCAAGCGATCCCGTTCCAAGCGGGCGGCATCACCAGCCTGATTCAGGGCGATTCGTCGCTGGTCGGCGCGGCGCAGAAATACGTCGGCGGCATTCGCGCTTTCGGCGGTACCGAGCACTCCGCGGCCTTGAAGATGGCGCTGCGGATGCAGCCCGACGTGATCTTCTTTTTGACCGATGCCAGGATTCCGCGTTTGTCGGGCTCGGAGTTGAACGAGATTCGCGGCCGCGCTCGTTCCGGCGGCACCACGATCCACGCGATCGAGTTCGGCTCGGACCCGGCCCCGCCCACCGACAGTTTCTTGATCGACTTGGCCAAGCAGAACGGCGGCCAATATCAGTACGTCGATGTCAGAAAGCTTTAAGGGTTCCCCGGCGGGGCGCAGCCGAGCGATCGCCGGCGGCCGACGATTGCTATCGACTGACGATATAAATCAGCACGCCAAGGAGCGCCAAGCAGACACCGACGAGCATGCCGATGGAGATGCCACGGCGGCGGGATCGCTTTCCGCGGGCGGCGCCGATCGTGGGATCGCCTGTCAACTCGATCGCTTCGCCCGTCGGGGACGTCGGGATGCCGGTTCGGGGGACCGCCCGGCTGGCCGTCGCGACCACTCGGGCGACCGTCTCAGCCGTCGACGCCTGCGGCATTTTGGTCGCCAAATCCGGGAAGGCTTCGGCCGCCGATCGCCACTGCGGCCATCCGTCGCGCCATACCAGCGAACTGGTTGCGACGCGGCCTTCCTCGATCCACTGGGCCAACTTGTCACCGCCCGCCGGTCCGTATTGCCCACCGCTGCTGGGCCGGACGTACCAAGCCGCCTCGGGGTCGTCGGTCAACAATGGATATCTCGACGGAGCCGCTCGAACGGACGTCGCCGCGGCTTGCGGCGCCGACGTCTCGTTCCTGCCGTGGCCGTTCGCGCCCGTGACGGGCACCCCCACGCCGACGTGACCGCCAGTGAGCCGGCCGACTGCCGGTTTGGGCGCCGAATCCTCGTCGTCGATTCCGAGCGAGAAGTCGGCGTCACGCAGTGGAATGCGAAAGCGACCCTCGCAACCGGGACAAACGCCGCGTTTTCCTGCCAAATCGTTCTTGATGTTTAGTCGTCTGCCACACTGATGGCAGGCAAAACGGATGCCCATCGCGTCTGAAATCCGCTGGTGAAAATAGGTTCGCTGGAAAAGGAGAAAAGCAATCCGGCGGCGTTATCCGTGGCGCAGCGGATCGATCATCGCGAGTCTTCGATTATAACCAATCAGCACGTGGGCTTCGCAGCGAAATCGGCCGTTGATGCGAAGGACGCGGGATTTCTCCTTTCAAAATCAGCTCGAGATGGTGTCGATGCGTTACTGGATCTTGTTCTTTTTTGTTTTCAGCCCGTCGTCGAATTCCGGGTCGGATGATCCGAATTTTAACGTCTCGGCGGGCGACGGCCGATTGACCTTGACGCTGCCGGCGGTCTCATCGGCGGCGATCCGTTCACCGCAGTCCGGGTTATGGTCGATCGGAACGGGCTGGGAAACCGAAGCCCCGGTGACTTGGCACCACGCTGACGCCACCGATGTCGCGCATCGAGGCGAGTGGACGGTCGTGACCGGCCGCGTCGATACCGTCGACGGACCCTGGTCGGTCACGGACACGTATCGCAAGAACCCGAACGGACTGGTCGGCGGCAAGCGGCGGTGGCGGTTCGACGGCGATCAGCCCACCGGTCCGGTGGTCTTGTCGATTCGATTGCAGACCGATCGCAGCGGTGACGAAGCGCTGAAACCTTTCCTGCCGGGCATTCAGTATTACGGCAATCCCTCGGGAACGCGGATCGACGCGACTCGAATTCCGACTTGGTCGGGTCGCGTCGGCGAGGAAGCGATCTACGAGGAACATCGTTACCCCATGCCCTTTGCTGCTGCGATTGGCTCGGGCAGCCACGTCGCGGCGTTGCACAGCCGGCCGTCGAAATTGCCTCACGCGGCGCGAACCGATTTGTGGTGGTCGATGGGCTTGATCGAAAACGCGACGGGAACCGAAATCGTGTTGCAAAGCGGGCCGGTCGCCACCAACGGAAAACGTGGATCGGTAAAAGCACGTCAAAAGTCTTTCTTGCCCTACAAACACGCCCACTTGACGGCGATCCCGCCGGGAACCGTGATCGAAAAAGATTTTTGGATTCAATTGATGCCTTCGACAGAGGTCGGTCACGAGTTCCGTGAACCGATTCGGGCGTCGATCGATTTGTTCGACCCGGTCGCCGACGACGGCATGCCCGCGGTCACCGAAGTCGTCGCGGCCAAGCTTCGTGACACTTTCGATCGCTGGCATGACGACGGACGTTCCCGGGGCTTTCGCACGCGCCCGCCCGACGCTCAACCGTGGATGATGATGGGCTGGGCCGATCGCGCCGAAGTCCCCGGGCACGCGTTGTTGGCGTTGGACCTGACCGAGCACACCGACGAGCCGTCGTTATGGAAAAGTCGCGCGGCGGCTTCGCTGGATTTCTTGGTGACGGCCCCGGCGTTGGAGGCGAAGTCGGATCAAGCGGATCCGGCGTTCTCGATCGTTTACGATTTCGCCCAACACCGATGGCTGACCCGTGGCAACCCACTTTCGCAGTCGCAGGCGTTGACCGGAATCGCCCGAGCGATTCGTGCCGCCGATGCCGTAACGATCGACAGCCGTGTCGAAAGCTCGGCTTGGAAGACTTTTCTTCGTGACCAACTGACGATCATCGCCGACCGGGTGTCGCGACCCGATTGGCGTCCCGTGTCGACCAACGAAGCTTTTGCGATCGCGCCGCTGGTGATCGGAGGGCGACTGCTGCAACAGCCGCGATTTCTGTCGGCCGCTCGGCGGATCGCCGATCACACGATCGCACGTCATCAGGACATGACCGAACCGTACTGGGGAGGAACCCTGGACGCTCGTTGCGAAGACAAGGAAGGGGCTTGGGCGGCGCTGCAAGGATTCGCCGCGTTGTACGAAGCCGATGGCGAAGCAAAATACCTGCAAGCCGCCGTCCATGCCGCCGACGTTTGTCTCAGCTATCTGTACGTGTGGGACGTCGACCTTCCGCCGGGGCGTTTGGCCGACCACGCCGTCAAGACACGCGGCTGGACCGGCGTGTCGGTCCAAAACCAACACCTCGATGTTTTCGGCGTCGTGTTCACGCCGGTGCTTTGGCAACTGGGACGATGGACCGGTGACCAGCGATACTTCCGACTTGCCGAAGTCATGCTGGTCAGTTGCGGCCAGATGACCGATCTTGCCAGCGGCGTGCAGGGCGAACAGTTGTTTCAGACGAACTATCAACAGCACGACGCCGGTGACGTCGTCGAAGGCATGCGAGGTGGTTACAGCGAAGCGTGGAACATCTACTGGATCACCGCGCATTTCCTAACCGCCGTCGCCGAGTTCGAACGGCTGGGCGTGGATTGGAAAAGCTTTCCGAGTCGCCACCGTTAGCCGGGAGCGTTTTGCAAACGGTCGGGGCGGTGCTCGAGCCGCAGTTTGTTCGACACGCTGGATTCGTTCATCGATTCGATGTAATCGACGCCCCCCGCGGTGATCGAAAACTGGCCGCTTTCCTCACGGCCGATCCAGCCTTTCTCACGGAAGTACCAGAGGTGAAAGTTCAAAACTTCCGCAGGAAACGGCACCAAAGTTTCCAACGTGCCGATGCCGATGCCGGGCTTTTTGAAATCACGACGACGTTGGGCGTACAGGACCGACAGCAGCTTGTACCGCTCCAGACAATCGTCGCTGGCGGCGTTGGCACCATCGACCAATTCCGAATTGACTCGATTCTGGTTCTCATGCGCCACGTCGTAAGCCGCCCGTTTTTGTGGGTCACGAAGCGTTTCATAGGCTTCGACCAAACGCGTGAACATGCCGGGGTCGTTGTGCGTCGACGTGTCCGGATGATGCTTTTTGGCCAGATAACGAAAGACACGATCCACGGTCGCCGCACTGGCGTTGGGGCTGATCTCCAGCGTTTCGTAGTGATCAGAAAATTCGGGAGCAGCCATGATGGGACCTTCGATCGGATGAGATTGGCGATTCAAATCAAGCGTAGGTCAAAGTTGTCACACCCGCCGCGAACACGAAGGTGACGGCCGAGAGTTTGCATCCGGTCATCGCGATTGCAACGATTCTTCCCGATGCGACCCGGCGTCGACACTGAAGATCAGTCCGACGAACGGTCCCGGCGAGAATTCTTCAATGAAACGGACCGGCCCCGAACCGGTCTTGTGCCGTTTCCGATTACGGACGTAAACTGTTTACACGTGTCATCGGAAAAAGGAGTAGCTCATGCGGTTGTCAGACGCAGAATGGATTGTCATGAATCTCATTTGGGATTCGCAGCCAACGGAGGCAACCGACGTGATCGCAGCGTTGGGGGCGGAGAACGGTTGGTCCGACGCGACCGTCAAGACCATGCTTCACCGGTTGGTGAAGAAGGGCGCGCTCGCGACCAAGCCGATCGGCAAGAAATACCGCTACACCGCCGCGGTACGAAGAAACACGTGCGTGCGAAAAGCGAGTCGTTCTTTCGTGGATCGAGTTTTCGGCGGCGACGCTGCGCCGGCACTTCTGCATCTGGTGAAGGACTCGAAGTTGAGTGAGGCAGAACTTGCCGAGCTTCGCGAACTTCTCAACGCGAAATCGAATTCGGAATCGAAAAACTCTCGGAACAAAGGATCAAAGGAATGATTGACCAAATCGTTGAACGAGGTGCCGAAGTGCTCTACTTCGTGTTTCTCGCCGGTTGGCGTGCGCTACCGTTGTTCGCACTCGTTGCCGTACTGTCGTTCGTCATGCGGAAGCGAGTCCCGGCGCGGTACACCTGTTGGCTCTGGTTGATTGTCGTGGCAAGGCTATTGCTTCCCGTGTCAGCCACGTCCGCGGTGGCGATCGGTTCGGTTGCCGACGCGTCGGTTCAGGCCTTGCTGTCGGCTGATGAGAACGCCGCCGTCGTGCCAGAAGGCTCCCGTACGTTGACGTTTGACGATGACATCGGTGCGTCCGTCACGATTCCGCTACTTCCTGAGAATGCGACCACCGAGGATCGCGTCAAAGCGGAAGCCTCTGTCGCCAAGATCACGGCCGAAGAATTCGCGAATTCGGCTGAATTGGCGGCAAAGCAGCAATTCAATCAGATTGATGATGAGCCGTTTGGCGTTCAGATATCGGAATCCCAGCTCGAGGCCATCGGCTATTCTATTGTCCTTGGCTTGCCAGTCATTGCAACTTTGCTGCTACTGCGAAATCTTGTTTCGCACATCCGGTTCGCATGGAAATTGCGTTCACTCCCCCTTGTGACCGATCAGGCGACCATTGACTGCTTGCTGCGGGTTTGCGATGAGCTTGGCGTCGGAAGGCGGCCGCGGCTAAAAGAGGTCCCGTCACTTCACGCCCCAGCCATGTTTGGTTTGTTCCGCCCGGTGGTGTGCCTCCCGGACGGCTGGCAGCAAGAACTGACGAAGGAACACCTCCAGTGGGTGTTTCGTCACGAGGTCGCGCATGTCAAGGGTCGCGACGGATTGCTTCTGTCGATCGCGACGTTCGCGAAGTCCGTTCACTGGTTCAACCCGTTGTCGTGGATCGCCATGTCGAAGCTACGGCACGGCATGGAACGGGCCGCCGATGAATGGGCAACCCTCCATTTAGACGAGACACAGATCCGCGAGTACGGAGAACTTCTGCTTCGATTCGCTGCCGGCCGACCCATCGCACGTCGAGGGCCAACTGTGGGCCTACTCGCGATGGCCGCGCCGAAAGGCCTCCGGCAGCGTATCGAATCTCTGGGTTCACCCGTTCGAAAGAAGCGATGGCTTCGAGGTTTGATCTCAATTCCCGTCATCGGACTGGTTGCCGCGATCGGGCTCACGGACGCCAAGCCGATTGAGAATCCGGTGGTGGCACCGCGGCAAGTGCCGAACTTTGAAGTCGCGTTGGCCGGAGATGACTGGAAACGCTCGATTCGCTCGACACAGGTTCCATCTGAGGAAGACAGCCGAGTCGTTTCCATCCATGTCGAACCCGCTTTGCAAAAGGCAAAGGAACTTCAGCCTGGTATTGATGCCGAAAAGTTTGTCCTGACGTACTTTGCTTCGGTCCCGTTCGCAGTCGAGCCACGCGAGGAGCCGAGGATCCTTGATGGCATTCTG
The DNA here is from genome assembly GCA_964453205.1 of uncultured Pirellulaceae bacterium. Taxonomy (GTDB): domain Bacteria; phylum Planctomycetota; class Planctomycetia; order Pirellulales; family Pirellulaceae; genus Crateriforma. The sequence continues at coordinate 9,080 of CAYVRC010000158.1, forward strand.
CAGGTCCGTGCGACCGAGGCACAGGAAATGTTGATGAAGCAAATGCTGGAGGCTTTTGAACAGTCGGGGTTGTGGCAGATCGTGACGGAATTACGGGTCATCGAAACCGACATGGCTCGACTCAATCAGTTCGATTGGTTCACGTCGGAACCGGACGTTCGGTTCGCACGACTGGACCATGCACCCGTCTTGGACGACCCCAGGCAATGGGCGGAAGCAACCCTGTCAGTCAACGCGTTCAGTGGAACTCCGACAAGCAACGATGCATTGCACATCGAACAGTCCGTATCCATTCCCTTGCGTGGTGCCAGAATCAGCCGCCTGCAAAGCGAGCGATTTATCTCTCAAGTGCAAGCTGACAGTCGCTCGAACATCATGCAGGCCCCCAAGGTCACTCTGTTCAACGGACAAGGTGTGATGGTGGCTGATATGGTGCAGCGACCGTTTGTCACGGATGTTTTTGAAGTGGTCGGCGACGACGCTTCCGCGATACAACCGAAAATCTCCGTGTTCGAGGACGGTTGGAAAGTCCTGCTGAAGCCAACCGTCACTGCGGAAGGAAATGTGAACCTGAAGACGGTGATCGCTCACGCAAGTGTCGATGGTGTGAAGCTTGCAAACCTACCCGGTGGACCTGGCGGCAATCCGACAGAACGGTTGACCGTTCAGGTTCCCACGGTTCAGTCGGACTCCATTGCGGTCGAAAGCGTCTTGGAAGAGTCCGAAGTGTTACTGATCTTCTCGCCGAAGCCGTACGACCACGAATCGACGGAAGAGATCGGCGAACGGGACGACGCCACGGGACAGGTCTTCATGATCCGAACGCAACTCATCTCGGATAACGAGTTCTTGAAGAGCTTCGTCCCGGAATGAAGTGCGAGTTTCACGGGCCATTCGGCCTCGTTTAGTGGCCGAGCGAATCCATCGGCGTTGAGCACTCGGACGACGTGAGACGAAACACAAATCGAAACGGCACGGAGCTTGGCATGATTCTGGGATTCGCCGGATGACGCGGGAATTCGCTCCGCGAAAGCAGGTTTCGTGTGGGACGCTGTGTCGCCGAGGCGAATTGCGACACCCCAGCAATTCATGCGAGAATGGGGGGCGATCGGGTAAAGAATGCGACTTTTTGTCGTGCGTTTGGGGAAAATCGTTTCTGACGGTTCAAAACCACCTGATTCGGCCGCGTATTCGACGAATGAGAGGTTCACGAGCGAACATTCACCCCAGCCGTCTTCCTTGCGGACGATTTTCTTGGCGGCCAAGGAAATTCGTTCCCCGTCGCTGCGGCGTGAGTACCTGGACCGGGCCTGCGGCGGTGATGCCGAGCTGCGGCGGTTGGTCGAAAAATTGCTGGCCGGCAGCGAAGACTCGGGCGCGGGCCATCGCCTGGACGGACTGGCTGACCAACTTCGCTCGGCAGTCACCGAGCGTGCATCCGCCGACCAAACCCGCGACGAGGCGGACGGCGATGACGACGGTAAGTCGGAAATGCCCGTCGACGCGACCGAGATCGTTCATTCCCGCGTCGCCGGCGGCTTGCCGGCGGAGATCGCGGTTCCGGAGATCTCGGGCTACGAGATCGTGGCGCTGCTGGGCGAGGGCGGCATGGGCACGGTCTTTTTGGCCGAGCAAACCCACCCGGTTCGCCGCGAGGTGGCTTTGAAAGTCATCAAGCCCGGCATGGACTCCCGCCAAGTCCTGCAGCGGTTCGAACTGGAAAAACAAACGTTGGCGACTCTGTCGCACCCCGGCATTACCAAGATCTTTGACGCCGGGATGACGAGGCTCGGGCATCCGTACTTTGCCATGGAACTGGTCAAGGGAGTTTCGATCGATCGGCATTGCGACGCACACGGATTGGACTTCCGCCGGCGGTTGGAATTGTTTGGCCAAGCCTGCGATGCGGTCGGGCACGCGCACCTGCGAGGCATCCTTCACCGTGACTTGAAACCCGCGAACATCATGGTCGCTGCGGTCGACACTCGGACGCTGGTGAAAGTCATCGACTTCGGCGTGGCCAAGCTTTGCGAAGACGGCGCGGTGGAAAAGACCCGGTTCACCAAGCTCGGCCATCTGGTCGGCACGCCGCTGTACATGAGTCCCGAACAGGCGACCCGCGACGTCGGTGAAATCGACATCCGCAGCGATGTTTATTCGCTCGGAGGGGTCTTGTACCGGCTACTGACCGGCACCGAACCGTTCGACCGGACCAAGCTGGATCTCCACGACATCGAGGAAATTCGACGCGTCATTTGCAACGTCACCCCACGATCGCCCAGCGATCAAATCGGCGTTCGACACCCGGACTACTCGACCGTTCGCGGCGATCTGGATCGGATCGTGGCCAAGTCGTTGCATAAGGATCGAGAGCTACGCTACCAGTCGGTCAGAGAATTGTCCGACGATCTCGGTCGGTTTCTTGCCGGGGAGTCCGTGCGGGCCTCCGGTGCAATGATCGGTTATCGCATCAAGCGGTTTGCAGCGAAACATCGAAAAGCGATCACGGGGGTCGCGGCGTTCGCGTTGTTGCTGATGATCGCCGGATGGCTGATCCGTCAGCGTGACCGGACGCTCGCCGACGTGCGGCGGGAATCGGCCGACAAGTCCGCGACGATGGAGCGAATCGAGCAAGAGAAGCTGGACATGTTGGAAGCCGCCGTGCTGCAACAGCAGTTGAAGGCGCTCCAGTCGGGCGATCTCATTCAGATTGTATCCCATCCTTTGCCGAGGACCGCGGAGGGCAATTTTCACGGAGAGCGGAACCGGCGCTCGGCAAGTTCGGCGGGTTCCCTCCGCAGGACCTTACATCGGCTCGCAAACCCGTCTCCGGTGCAACAATTCGATCACCCCGCCGGCGTGATCAACTTTGATTTGTCGCCCGATCAGCAATGGCTGGTCACCAGTTGCTCGGATCGACAATTGCGTTTGTGGCGAATGGACACCGGGAAACTGGTGCGAGTGTGGGGTGCCAACCAAGGATCGCAGAACGCCGTCGCGTTCTCGCCCGATGGCCAGACGATCGTTTCGGGAGATTCGACGGTCATCTTCTGGCCGACGCCGACCGATACCGGGAACGTGAACGATTCGGTCGAGTCAGAGTTTCGTTCGTTTCCCGCCGAACCCGGTATCGAGACCTTGCAGTGGTCGCCGGATGGGAGATTCGTTGCCGCTGGGCACCGCAGCAAATACGTGCGACTGTTGACGCCCGACGCCAAGGAGTGGTTTCGCATCGATCCCGAGGGCACGGGTTCGGCGTACGACGACTTGTTGTTTTCCCGCGACAGTCGGTTGCTGTTCGTCCCGCACCTGGGCGACGGCGTGATCGAGTGTTGGGACGTTCTGAAAAAGGAACTCGTCGACCGCTATCAACCACCGATGGGATCAGCGGTTCGAGCAATGACTTGGGCACGAAGCGGCCGGCACGAGCGTTTATTGTTTTCCCAACACGGCCCGAGCCGGATCGGTGTTCTCGATATCAAAACTCTCTTCGCCTCGGTCGGGAATGAAGTCAAATTAGTGTTCCCACGTGCCTTGACCTATTTCCCGAAGCACAAGAAGGTTGTCTCGGGGCACATGCCGACGGGTTTGAGCCTCAGCCCGTTTGATCCGGCCGACCCCGTCGCCGCGAATCAACCCGAAACATTGCTGAGTTTGTTTGACGAGAATCACGGCGGGGTCCGTCTGCAAGTCCTTGGCGATGATCACTTGGTTGCCGCCGCCGGCGCGCCGAGTGTCGGCGTTTGGCAGCTCAATCAGCTTGAAAGATCTACCAATCAAGACGTGCCTAAAAGCGGCTACATCGAACCGATGAGCGATGGCGCGGTGTTGTCTTTGGTTTGGAAATCGCCCGGTCGGTTCGATGTCGTTGCGACCGGGTCGGGTACCGGTGCGCCCGAAGTGCTATACACCGTTGCGGCTCCTCGGCGACTGACCGAAGACGCCTGGAAAGTGAGGGGCGATTTGTATCGGCCGTTCTACGACTTGAATCGCCGGAAAAAGATCATCGCCGTGGCGACCGACGACGGCGTGGACATCCGCGATCTTGGCACAGGCAAGTTGCGGTCGCAAGTTGACGCCGGTGACTCCCCGATCGACAGCGTCGCAATCTCACGTGACGCCAGCCGAATCGTCGCGGCCAGTCAGAATCGTGTCATGACATTTCGTTACCGTCCGGCGGACAATCGTTGGGACGCCCAAGCCGATTGGCCCGTTCAAACCAACGGGGACGTCGTCAGGTTGCATTTTTGCTTGGATGCAGCTCAGGTGCTTTGTGAGACAGAAGGTCAGGTCAATCAACATCGATTTGACGATGGATCTTTGGTTCGGACGCTTCCGTTGGCACAGGCCATCGGATCGGTCAGTGACGATACTCGGCGGTACGCTTTTCAAAACGACCGGGTGTCATTGCATGTGGTCGACCTTGTCACCGGCGACTTGATCTTTCGTGAAGCCGGCGGTGTCATCGGTCGACCGGTCTTCTGCGATGACGATCGCCTGTTGTTGGTCAGTCGGGCTCGCGACACTGTCGGAGTGTTGCACTTGCCGACGCTAAAGTGGGTCGGCGAGTTTCATTTCGAAGGCGACGATCCCGCCGGTGGCGTGCGAGTCTTACCCTTCCCGGCAGACTGTCCGCTGATGTTTCTGCGAGGCGACACTCAAGGGAACCAAAGCGTCATTTCGGTGGGGGAAGCGCCGAGGGGGTAGCGTCCGACGACCGGCGGGACGCGCGAGCGACCGGACCCTTTCTCGACCCCATTCCGGCGTTCATCCCACCGGAAGCGACTCGCTAGCGTGTCGTGATGACACGCCAGGAACCGGTTTTCCTCGATCCTCGGGGTTTCCGCCCACCCCTCGTCATGGGAGTGTACAATGCGTCCACTCGAAGGGCGAGCCGCCCGGCAACCGTCCCCGCTTGATCGGTCAATCTCGTGACGCAAACCGCCTCGAATTCGTCGACCGACGAGTATTTTGGTGTCCTGTACGGCGAACTCCGTCAGATCGCCAGCCGCATGATGGTCAAGGAACGGTGCGATCACACGCTCAGCGCGACGGCGCTTGTCAACGAGGCCTAAGTCCGACTCGGGGTGTCCGACGGCGCCGATCGCGGCTGGGATAGCAACGGCCATTTCGTCACCGCGGCGGCTGAGACGATGCGGCGGATTTTGATCGATCGCGCCCGGTCTCGATCGACCCAAAAACGTGCCGCC
>CAYVRC010000159.1:0-14219 GCA_964453205.1 uncultured Pirellulaceae bacterium
AGAGCGCCTCCTTGGTAAGGATGAGGTCATGGGTTCAAATCCCATCAGCAGCTTTTTGATGTTTCGCTGAAGCGGTCGTAATTCCGGGGACTTTCGGGGTCCGGGGCGTGACCGAATCGGTGATTCGTTTGTAACGTTTCGTTTCGTTTCGATTTCCAATAGATCGAATGCGATTCGCACGGCCAATTTGTGGACGATCCCCGCGGGTGTGAACGCGGCCGACCGCAATGAGGATCCTCGCCGAGCGTATCTCGGCGGCGATAGTGGTGTGAAATCGCGAATGCAGGTGAACAGAATGGCTAAGGATAAATTTGAACGGACCAAGCCCCACGTGAACGTCGGGACGATTGGCCACATTGACCACGGGAAAACCACCACGACGGGCGCCATCCTGGCTGTTCAAGCCGCCAAGGGCCTGGCCAAGGCAAAGGGTTATTCGGATATCGCCAAGGGCGGTACCGTCCGTGACGCGACCAAGACCGTGACCATCTCCGTGGCCCACGTCGAATATGAGACGGATAATCGGCACTACGCCCACATCGACTGCCCCGGACACGCCGACTTCGTCAAGAACATGATCACCGGTGCCGCCCAGATGGACGGTGCGATTTTGGTCGTGTCGGCCGCCGACGGCCCGATGCCGCAAACCAAGGAACACGTGCTGTTGGCCCGTCAGGTCGACGTGCCCTACATCGTCGTGTTCTTGAACAAGTGCGACCTGGTCGACGACGAAGAACTGCTGGAATTGGTCGAACTGGAAGTCCGCGAACTTTTGTCGAAGTACAAGTTCCCCGGCGACGACGTCCCGGTCATCCGCGGTTCGGCGCTGCCGGCCTACAACAACCCGACCGACCCGGAAGCCAGCAAGTGCATCAGCGAATTGATGGACGCCCTGGATTCGTCGATCGAAGAACCGCCGCGTGAAGAAGACAAGCCGTTCCTGATGGCCATCGAAGACGTGTTCTCGATCGAAGGCCGGGGAACCGTAGCGACGGGCCGGATCGAGCGGGGCATCATCAAAGTCGGCGAAGAAGTCAGCATCATCGGTCTGACCGAAGCCCCCACCAAGACGACCTGCACGGGCGTCGAAATGTTCCGCAAGGAAATGGACGAGGGACGCGCCGGTGACAACGTCGGCTGCCTGCTTCGGGGCGTCAAACGTGAAGACATCCAGAGGGGTCAAGTTTTGGCCAAGCCCGGAAGCATCACGCCGCACATGAAGTTCGAAGCCGAGGTTTACTGCCTCAGCAAAGACGAAGGCGGCCGGCACACGCCGTTCTTCAGCGGTTACCGTCCCCAGTTCTACTTCCGAACGACCGACGTGACCGGTACGGCCAACTTGGTCGACGCCGAAATGTGCATGCCCGGTGACAACGTCAAGGTCACCGTCGAACTGCACAAGCCGATCGCCATGGACGACGGCGTCCGCTTCGCGATTCGCGAAGGCGGCCGAACCGTCGGTTCAGGCGTCGTGACAAAGATCGTAGAATAGAGGAACGATCCGAGGCGTGCAGGATTGCAGGTTTGCGGGTAACGGTGGATCGAAATCAACCGTTACCCGTCTGCTTTTGCCCTGGACACCCTTCAGGGGCGTAGCTCAATTGGTTAGAGCACTGGTTTCCAAAACCAGCGGTTGAGAGTTCGATTCCCTCCGCCCCTGCTGCTCCATTTCAGACTCGTTCTTTTTTGATTTTTCCGTGTCGGGCAGGACGTCTGACGGACCGAAGCATTTTTCAACAACGATTTCCTACGGATCGGAAACATGTCCCGCGACATCGCCCAAGCCAACGACGCCCGACTGACCTCGGAGTTGTTCCATGCGTCCGTCTACAAACCGACCCAGGGCCGCATCGTCAGGCAATTGACGGCACTGGCCTTGTGGATCGTGTTCGCCCTGGGCGCGTGGACGCTGTACGCGACGATGAGAGGCTTTTCCTCGTCATCGTCTTACCTGCCCGCGATCGTCCCGTCGGTCCTTTTGGCCGCCGGACTCTGGTTCGGCTTTCGATTGGTCAACTGGCCCCGTTTCGCCGATTTCTTGATCGCCGTCGAAGCCGAAATGAACAAGGTGACTTGGCCGAGCAAGGACGAACTGATCCGCGCGGCGATCGTCGTGATCTTTACGATCTTCTTCTTGGCGACCACGCTGTTCCTGTTCGACGTGGTGTGGCAATGGTTTTTCTCCTTGATCGGCGTGACCGGCTAGTCGGTTCGTCCCACCCGCTCCCGTTCCTTTGACCTGACCTTTAACCGATCCCTCGGCATTCTTGTGAACCAGTCCGATCCCTCTGACGACACCCCACGCGACCTGGATCAGTTGATCGGTAACGCCGAAATTTCGCCGGAGCCGACCGACGATTCCGCCGCCGAAACAGGTCCTGCTGATTCGGACGCTGTCACCAACGACTCCGCCGGCGACGCCACGACGCAAGAACCGTCCAAACCCGCTCCGCCGTCGCTGCCACCGTCGGCGAAGAAACCCAAGAAGTCGGCCGCCGAGGAAGGCATCGCTTCGCCGATCGGCGGTGAACAGCCTTTGATGGATTGGTACATCCTGAAAGTCGCGTTCAACCGGGAAGATTCCATCGCCGACGCTTTGCGAAAACGCATCAAGATGGAGGGCATGGAGGAGTTCTTTGACGAAATCGTCGTGCCCACCGAGGACGTCGCCACGTTCACTCGAGACGGCAAACGCCGGATCAGCAAGCGAAAACTGCTGCCCGGATACGTGATGGCTCGGATGGTCATCAACGACGACACGTGGTTCCTGGTCCGCGAAACCGCCGGCATCAGCGACTTCACCGGCGCGGCCGGCAAACCGATGCCGATGGAACCCGAGGACGTCGAGAGGTTCATCAATCGCGTCCCCGACGACGACGAAGAAGAAGCTCCGATCAAGACGGCGATCCCGTTCAAGGTCGGCGATCGCGTTCGCGTCAAGGAAGGCAACTTCGAAAATCAGGAAGGCGAAGTCGACGGCGTCGACGAGGCCAACGGACGTGTCACCGTCATCATCAATATCTTCGGCCGCAGTGTCCCGATGGAATTGGATCACTGGCAGGTCGAACCGCTTTAAAAGTTGCCAAGTTTCGGGTGATGGAGATCCGATCGACCGGCCCCACACCGCACGCAACCTGTTACCCATCACCTTTCACCCTTCAGCTTCGATTCCATGGCAAAACAAGTTACCGGCCAAGCCAAATTCCAAGTCCCCGGCGGTCAAGCCACTCCCGCGCCGCCCGTCGGTACCTCGTTGGGTAAGTTCGGCGTGAACTTGGGCCAATTCGTCCAACAGTTCAACGATCGGACCAAAGAGTACAACGGGACGCCGATCCCCGTCATCGTCACGGTCTACAACGACCGAAGTTTTGACTTCGTGACCAAGAGTCCGCCGGCCGCATCCCTATTGAAACAGGCCGCGGGAATCGCCAAAGGCAGCGGTGTGCCCAACAAAACCAAAGTCGCCAAAGTCACCCGCGCCCAGTGCGAGGAAATCGCCGGCAAGAAAATGGAAGATTTGAACGCTCGCAGCATCGATCACGCCGCCCGGATGATCGAAGGCACCGCCCGCAGCATGGGCATCGACGTCGAAGGCTGATCGGCCCGTCGCCGCAAGGCCGCTGTTGTCCCGGCCCGACGCTGATCTCCTCCTGTCCTACGTTGATTTCAAAGCCTTCGTCAGCAACCGATCGAAGGTCGCGGCGAAGGCTTTTTTGTCTTTGTCGCCGTAGGGGGCCGAACCGCCGGTTTCCACACCGGTGCCGCGAAGTTCATCCATGAAATTTCGCATCGACAATCGCGCCGAAATGTTCGCCGGCGAATATTCATCGCCACGCGGATCGATCACCCGCAGTCCCTTGGCGACCAAGTCGGCCGCCAGAGGCAAGTCCGCCGTGATCGCAATTTCACCGGCCGAGCCGTTGTGGACGATGTATTGGTCGGCCACGTTGGCGCCCTCGCGGACTTGGACCGACCGGACCGTCGGCGCGTCGCCGGGTGTCGTCAGTTTCTGGTTGGCGACCAGGATCGTCTCGATCCCCAGTCGTTTGGCCGCGCGAAAGACGATCTGCTTGACGTCGATCGGGGCCGCGTCGGCGTCGACCCAGATCCTCAACGTCGCCTGTCGGTTTTTGGTCGGCTCGTCCAAGGCGATCAGCGGGTCGGTGCCGGTTCGGGCGCGAGGATCTCGCGGGCGCTGGTCTGGTTTGCTTTCGGGAAGTCATCGGGAATGTCCGTGATCGTGACATCGCCCGTTGCCGCCCATTCCGTGCCCCGCAGGAAAGTGGTCACGAAACCGACGCAGGCGGTCGACTTTTCGTCGTGTCCCATCGGCGTGTGAAAGATCCGGCCTTTTCCGTAGTCGATCGTTAGGATCATCGGTTCGTTTCGCCCGCTGCCCCGGAATTTGGGATCGGCAAAGGCCGTCGCCAGAATCGTCATGTTCTCGGCAGGTCCACGCAGTTGTTGGTACAGTTCGTCCTTGACATGCATCCAAACCCGCGGCATGCCTCGGGTGATCGGATGGTCCGGATCGCGGACGACGATCTGGTATTCGTGCTGCGGGCCGTGCGATCCACCCTTGCCGGGCGACGTGTCGCGAACGACCTCGCCGGCCTGGTCGACGTAGACGTACGGGCCGGACCTCTCGTCGCGTCCGTCCCAGCCGCCCAGCCCGATCATCTGGTTGAATTCCGGCCAGCCGCCGAAGGAGTTGTCGGCGGCGTGAACGATCGTCATGCCGCCGCCCTCGGCGATGAACGACTCGAGGCCGCGTTGCGTCTCCTCGGGCCACGGCGCCGCTTTCCAACCAAAGTTGCTGACGACGACATCGTAGGCGGCGAAGTCAGGCTTGAAATCCGGATCCGGCTTGGGCTCGGGCAGATCTTGGTAGGCTTTGCCATCGTTCAAGGCAAACCGCTTGACCAGATCGCCGCCTTTCCAAGTGTATTGCGTCCGCTCGATGTCCACGCTGAAGCGTCCCGATTCTTCTAGGAACGCCTTCATCATCATGGTGGTCTGTGGCCAAGCGCCGTGATTGTTTTGTCCGTCGATGATCAGCGCTTTCAGTTTCGCCGGCTCTTGGGCACGGAGATCGGCGGGGAGGGCGAAAGCGAACAAACACACGCCCAAGGCAAGTCGCGAGGTCTTTTGCAGATTCATCAAGGTCTTCTCGTCGCTCGATTCGGAGCAGTCGGGTGGGTGGCGGAAACCGGGCAGCCTAGGATTATAGCCGTTCCGAACGACGAAACGAAGCTTTCCCAGCGACCGAGCCACGACTTGACCACCACGAATTTCGATCTGATTGCCGCCTGCGCGTTCGGACTGGAAGCCGTCGTCAAACGGGAACTCGCCGCCCTGGGCGTCGATGCGACCATCACCGGCAGCGGACGCGTCCGCTTTCGCGGCGACCTGGAAACCGTCGCCAAGACGAACCTTTGGCTGCGGGTCGCCGACCGGGTCTTGATCCGAATCGCCGAATTTCCCGCCGCCGATTTCGATGCCCTGTTCGAATCGACCCGCGACTTGCCGTGGGGCCAATGGTTGCCCGTCGACGCGTCGTTTCCCGTGACCGGGCGCTCCGCCAAAAGCCAGTTGACCAGCGTGCCGGCCTGCCAACGAGCGGTCAAACGGGCCATCGTCGATGCGATGCGGCGTGACCATGCGACCGAATCTCTGCCGGAAACGGGAGGTCAATACAAGATCGACGTCGCCATCCTGGACGACGTCGCGACGTTGACCATCGACACGACCGGTCGCAGTCTTCATCGCCGCGGTTACCGTACCGAAGCGGCCGGCGCTCCGCTCAAAGAAACGCTCGCCGCCGCGATGATCTTGCTCAGCTATTGGCGTGCCGGGCGGCCGTTCCTGGATCCGTTCTGCGGCAGCGGAACCCTCGCCATCGAAGCCGCCCGGATCGGCCACAACATCGCCCCAGGTTCATCACGCGACTTCGCGTTCGAAGCCTGGCAAGACACGGATGCCGCGTTGCCGGCCGACCTTCGCGCCGCGGCGAAAGCCAACCGAATCGCCACGATCGATGAACGCTTACGCGCCAGTGACATCGACGGATCGGTGCTCAAGGCGGCGCGAGACAACGCCTTCCGCGCCGGCGTCGCCGACAGCATCCACTTCGAATCGCAAGACTTTCGCCGCCTGACCACCAAGCGGCGATTCGGTTGTCTGATCACCAACCCGCCCTACGGCCGACGACTTCGCGGCGAGCGTTCTGCCGCCGAACCGTCCGATCACGGTCGCACGCCGCAACAACAACGACGCGACGCGATTTCGTGGGAACTGGACCAGCTTTACGAAACCTTCCCCGACGTGCTCCGCAAGATGCCGACTTGGTCGCACTACGTGTTGACGGCCTACCCCGGTTTCGAACGTCTGGTCGGCCGCCGGGCCGATCGTCGACGAAAGCTTTACAACGGCCGCATCGAATGCACCTATTTTCAATTCCAAGGCCCCAAACCCGTCGTGGAAACCCGCGACCAGGCGACACAAACGGCGACCGACCGGTCCGACACGCCGACGCCGGGCGTCGAATCCATCGCCGACACGCCCGGCGTGGAATCCACAGCCGACACGCCGGGCCGGACCGAGCCGGCGACTTACGTGCACGCCCTCGGGGACGCGGCGTTCGGACATCTGGATGAAAAAGCGGATCATCAAGCCGAACTGTTTGCCGCCCGTCTTCGCAAGCGAGCCAAACACCTGCGACGCTGGCCGACGCGGCAGGGCATCACCTGTTTCCGCTTGTACGAACGCGACGTGCCGGAGCTTCCTTTCGTCGTCGATCGTTACGAAGACCGATTGCACATCACCGAATACGAACGACCCCACGACCGCGACCCGGCACAGCACGCCAACTGGCTGGAATTGATGGTCCGCACCGCCGGCCGAACCCTGGGCGTGCCGCCGGCGAACGTCTACTTCAAATCACGCCAGCGACAACGCGGCAAAACACAGCATGAGAAACGCGGCGAAACCGACGACCGTTTCGTTGTCCACGAAGGCGGCTTGAAATTCTTGGTGAACTTGGCCGACTACATCGACACCGGTCTGTTCTTGGACCACCGCATCACACGCGGCATGATTCGCGACGAAGCCGACGGCAAGAACTTCTTGAACCTGTTCGCCTACACCGGATCGTTCAGCGTCTACGCGGCGGCCGGCGGCGCCCGAAAAACGATCAGCGTCGACCTTTCCAAAAGCTATCTCGATTGGGCTTGGGAAAACATGCGGCTGAACGAATTCGGCGGCAACGACCACCGTTTCGTCACCGAAGACGTCGGCACGTTCATCCGCAACCATCCGCCGGGCGAGATGTACGACTTGGTCGTCTACGATCCGCCGACCTTTTCCAACAGCAAACGAACCGAACAAGACTGGGACGTCCAACGCGATGCCGTCCCGCTACTGAAGGACTTGCTGCCCTTGGTTCGTCCCGGCGGCGTGATCTATTTTTCCTGCAACTTTCGTCGATTTAAATTCGACACCGACGAAATCGCGGTCACGCAGATTCACGAAATCAGCAAACAGACGGTCCCCGAGGACTTTCGCAACCGACGCATCCATCGGTGCTGGCGGATCGTCAAGTGACGTGGCGAAGCCATTCGCGGGCTCGTCGGATTCAAACGTCCCGCTTGGTTCGCGTCGTGCCCTCACCCGCGACGATCTCCTGTTCGACGTCGGCGCCGAAGGTGCTCCATCCGTAAGCCCCATCTGCCGTGGGCAGTTCCTCTTCCGGATCCACCTCGGTGTGCAAGTGCGCCTTGGTGATAAAGTGTGCGGTGATCGGCGCGGTGATGAACAGGAAAAACGTGATCAGAATTTCCTGAACCGAGACCCGCCCGTGGATCGAACCGAAATGAATCATCGATGCGATCAGGCATCCGCCCAAACCCAAGGTTGTCGCCTTGGAAGGACCATGCAATCGGCTCATCAGATTGGGCAACTTGATCAGCCCGAACGAACCGACGAACACAAAGATTGCCCCCACGACGATGTGAAACGTGATCAAGATTTCAAGAGAAGGATTCATGAATTTCCTTTCGGCTCTGTCGCAACGGATCACTCGATCACGTCGCCACGCAGCAAGAATCGGCAGTAGGCGACCGTCGATACGAAGCTGAACATCGCCAGCAGCAGCGCCGATTCGAAGTACAACGTCGTGCTTTCCAGAATGCCGTACAAGATGATCAAGGCGATCGTGTTGATCACCATCGTGTCGACCGCTAACACGCGGTCCATCAACGTCGGGCCGACGGCGGCTCGATAAAGATTCATCAGTAAAGCCAGCGAAACGGCGACAAAACCGAACGCCAATGCACTTTCAATCATGGGAAAATCGCCTTGATGCGACGCTCGTAACGGTCCTTGATGCGGCGAACCAGTTGTTCCTCGTCGCCCACGTCCAAACAGTGAACCAGCAAGGTCCGACCATCGGTGGAGAGATCGCTGGAAACCGTACCGGGGGTCAAGGTGATGGTCGCCATCAAGACCGTGATCGCTTCAGGGCTGGTCAAGTCCAGCGGCACGGCGACCCAACGTGTCCGAAATCGGCTCAATCGCCGCAACAGAATCAAATACGCCACTTGCAGGTTGGCGATGATCACATCAAAGATCAAGATCACCAAAAACGGAAGGACCAGAAGCGGCGATCGAATCTTCGGACGTTCGGGCCAAAAATTGGCCGTATAAATCGGAATCCACATCCCCAACACGACCCCCACCAAAAAGCCGCCCACGGTGAATCGGCTGTGCAAAGCGACCCAGAGGAGCACCAATACTAGCGTCAGCAACGGGTGCGGCAACCAACGCTGCAGGTAGCTGCGATTGTCGAGCGATCGACGCTCGTGATTACCAGAATCGGAATTCCCTTGATCACCCATCGTGGCCTCCCGGCGCCGCATCACCGGCGTCAACGTTACTGCCGAGCACCGCTTCAATGTATCGGCCGGGTTCAAACAGTTGTTCCGCCGTCGCATCGAAGTAGTCCGAAACGGGACCGGAAAAGCCGGTCAAAAATACCAGGACCGTGACCATCGCCCCGATGGCCACCGTCGGCAGCACGATCGGCACCCGAACCCGCGACTCCAACCGTCCTTCGACCGCACCGCTCTTCCAAAACACCATGCTTCCACTGCTGGCGAAACCCACCAACGTCAACAGCGAGGTCCCCAGCAAAAGCCCCCAAATCCACGGCCAACCGAAAAGCCCCGCGGTCGCATCCAGGATCAACAACTTGCCGACAAATCCCGACAACGGGGGCATGCCGATCACGGCGATCACGACCACGAAAAACATCGATCCGATCAACCCGGCGTGCGCGAACGTGGGTGAGGTCGTTAAAGCGTCTCCGAACCCGTCGCGGCGAACCACCACCGCATCAATGACCAAGAAAAGCGCTGCGATCGCCAGCGTCGAATGCACCATGTAATACAATGCCGCCGACTCGGTCAGCGGCGTGAAACCGGCCGCCGCGATCAGCACGGTGCCCATCGAACCGAGGGCCGCGAAAGCGGCCTGTTGCGCCAAGCTTCGCGCGGCCACCACCCCGATCATCCCCAACGCTAAAGTCACCGCCGCGGCTCCCATCAACCAAGGTGCGACGAACCAGGCTCCGTCGCCGGCCGATTCGCCGAAAGCCAACGTGAAGACCCGAATGATCCCATAAGCTCCCACCTTGGTCATGATCGAAAATAATGCCGCCACCGGGCCCGACGTGTTGGCGTAGGTCCCCGGCATCCAAAACTGTAGCGGCACCAAAGCCGCCTTGATCCCAAAAACCACCAACAACAGCGCCGCGCCACAATACAAAAGCGCCGAATCGCCCGGCAAAATCAGGGGCACCTTGATCGCCAAATCCGCCATGTTCAATGTCCCGGTCACGCCGTAGATCAACCCCAAGGACAGCAGGAAAATGCTCGACCCCACCAAGTTGACGATCACGTACTGAACTCCCGCACGCATCCTTGCGCCACCCCCACCGTGAACCATCAATCCGTACGATGCGATCAACAGGACTTCGAAGAACACGAACAAGTTAAACAAGTCCCCCGTCAAGAACGCGCCGTTGAGCCCCATCAGCTGGAATTGAAACAACGGATGAAAGTGCTGGCCTTTGCGGTCACATCCGTTGATCGCGTAGAGCAACACGAGCAATCCCAGCACCGCCGTCAGCAGCAACATGATCGCCGCCAAGCGGTCCAACACCAACACAATCCCGAACGGCGCGGGCCAGTTCCCCAACGCATAAGTCCGGATCCCTCCGTCGGCCGCCACAGTCAGTTGCCACAGGCCCAGCAACACCAACAAGGTCGTGGAGCCGAGCGAAAAAACGCGGGCCAGCACGATGTCGTTGCGAACCGCCAGCGCCAGCAACGGGGCCACGATCGCGGGGATCAGAATCGGCAAGATCAGCCAGTGATTCACTTACGCTCCCTTGCCACCGTTTCTTCGGGACGGTCCAAATCAACATGGTCGCCGTCACTCTCGAAATAACTGCGAACCGCCATCACCAAAATCACGGCGGTCATTCCGAACGAAATGACGATCGCCGTCAGCACCAAGGCTTGCGGAATCGGGTCGGCATGGGGGGCGGCGAGGTCGACGATGATGTCGGGCTGATTGATCAACAAACGCCCCGTCGAGAACAGGAACAAATTGGTCGCGTACGTCAAAAGCGTCAGCCCGATCACGACCGTGAACGTCCGAGGCGAAAGGATCAAATAGATGCCGGCGGCGGTCATCGCCGCCACCGCGCTTGAAATCAACCATTCCATGTTATTGATCTTCCTTGGTGTGAGGTTCCACCGGCGTGAGCGGACCGTAGTCCATCGGCCCGACGTTGATCGGCTCTCGACGCGTTCGCTCGCCCAACGCCGAGAATTGGGCCAGAGCCAACATCACGCCACCCACCACGGTCAGAAACACGCCCAAGTCAAAAGCCAGCGTCGTGGACACTTCGAAGTCGCCCAAGATCGGCCAATGGACGTGCTCGAAACCGCTGGTCAAAAACGGCAAGTCGAACACCATCGCGGAAATCCCCGTCGCACCCGCGATCAAGGCACCGCCGCCGATCAACGCGTGATAATCGAACTTGATCTGCTTGGCCGCCCAACCGAAACCGCTGGCCATGTACTGCATCACCAACGCGATCGAAACGACCAATGCCGCGATGAATCCACCCCCGGGCAAATTGTGCCCGCGGAAAAAGATGTACGCGCTGACCATCAACGACAACGGCAGCATCAACCGCGTCACCACCACCATCATCAAGGGGTGACGATGAGGCGAATACCGCTCACCCGAATTCCACGCGGCCAACTTCCTCAACACCGGACCCGCAAACATTCCCTCCAGCATCGCAAAGATGATCAGCGCCGAGATCCCCAACACCATGATCTCTCCGAACGTGTCGAAGCCCCGAAAATCGACCAAAATCACGTTCACCACGTTCGCACCACCGCTGCCGGGCAGCGATTGCGTCCAGTAATACTCCGATAGCGAAACGGACTCGCGGGTGGTCGTGGCCCACGTCAAGCCGCCCGCACCCAGGCCCACCGCGATCGCCAGCGTGGCGTTGCGAATCTGAATCGGCCGAGATTTCTCCCCCAAAGATTGCTTGGGCAAAAAATACAACGCCAACAACATCAAGATCAAAGTCACCACTTCGACCGCGATCTGCGTCAAAGCCAAGTCGGGAGCCGAAAAGTAAATGAACACCAGCGAAGCGATCAGACCAATCACGTTGACCAACACCAGCGCCAGCAAACGGTTGTGATGCTTGGTCACCACCAACACGCAAGAACCGATCAATAAAAACCAGCCGATCAAAATCACGGGATTGATCGGCAAGACCAAACGGGTCCCGATTTCAAAATCGTTGCCCACGAAAGCGATCGCCCCGGACACCCAGGCGGCGGTGATGATGACAAACAGGTAACGCTGCAGGGAGCCGTTGTGAAGCCCCTCGGTGACCCACCGGGAAAGACCGGCCGATACTCGAATCCCCGTGTCAAACATCGGCCGGGCTTCGGGATGCGGCAAGCGATGCCACAGGCCGCTGATCGGACGGTGGGCCAAAATCACCATCAGGCCGACCCCGATCGCCACCGCTGACATCACGAGCGCCGGATTGACCCCGTGCCACAAGGCCAAATGAAAGTCGGGCGGCTCGGCACCCATCGCCGCCCCCGAGGCAATCCGCACCATCGCACCGGCAAAGGTTTCGGGGAACAGCCCGATCAAAATCGCCGCCGCTACCAACAACGTCGGGGACAACCACAAACCCCAGGGCGGGTCATGGGGAGCCCGCGGATAATCGGTTCGAGGCTTGCCCAAAAACACATGGCCGATGTAACGCATCGAATACGCAACAGAAAAAACCGACGCCAATGTCACCGCGATCGGAATCAGCCAAGTTACTCCGACCATCGACGTGTGGGACGCCTCCTCCAACATCATTTCTTTCGATAGAAAACCGTTCGTCGGTGGCAGACCGGCCATCGAGGCGGCAGCCACGACCCCCATCACCGCCGTCGCAGGCATCAAGTGAAACAAACCACCCAAACGCGTAATGTCACGTGTCCCGGTTTCATGATCGATGATTCCGGTGTTCATGAACAACGCCGCTTTGAAGGTCGCGTGGTTGATGATGTGGAAGACGCAAGCCACCACGGCCATCGGCGTGGAGAATCCCAACAGCATCGTCATCAAACCCAAATGGCTGACAGTCGAATAGGCCAACAAACCTTTCAAGTCATCCTTGAACAACGCGATCACCGCACCGACCGTCATCGTGACCAATCCGGTGGTCGTCACCAGATAAAACCACCACTCCGTCCCCGAGAGCACGGGCCACAATCGGGCCAGCAAAAAAATGCCGGCCTTGACCATCGTGGCGGAATGCAAATAAGCCGAAACCGGCGTGGGGGCGGCCATCGCGTGTGGCAACCAAAAGTGAAACGGGAACTGCGCGCTCTTGGTGAAACAACCGACCAGGATCAACACCAACGCCCAAGGATAAAGCGACGATTCGCGAATCACATCGCCGCTGGTCAAAATCGTGGTCAATTCCAGCGAGCCGACGATCTGACCCAACAACATCATCCCGCCGATCAACGCCAAACCTCCCCCACCGGTGACCGTCAACGCCATTCGGGCACCCTGTCGCCCTTCGGCCGTGTGTCCCCAAAATCCTATCAATAGGAACGAGGATAAACTCGTCAGCTCCCAGAAAATCAAGACCAGCAAGACGTTGTTCGACAGCACGATGCCCACCATCGCACCCTGAAACAACAACAGGTAGGTGTAAAAGTTCCCCATCGAATCGCGGGCCGAAAGATAGAACCGCGCGTAAATCACGATCAGCAGCCCGATGCCCAGAATCATCGCGGCGAACAACAAGCCCAGCCCGTCGACGAAAAACTGGACGTCCAGCCCGAGTCGAGAAATCCAGGGCCAATCCGCTCGCACGACTTGACCACGCCAAACCGCCGGAACGTTGGTCAGCAACAACGCCAACGCCAGCACGTTGACCGAACCGGTGGCGATCGCACAGGCGGAACGGCCCGAACGGATCATCAGCGCCGGCAGCACGGCGCCCAGAAAGGGCAGCAGGACGATCAAGGCGAGACTCATCAGCGCTCCGTCGTTGACATCGGCTTCCCCATCAACTCGAAAATCCTCCCCCCGATCCGGCAAACCCTCGCTTGACCGTCGCCGGCAACGATGCGGAAAGCCATCGCGTTAGAAGGCGGAGAACAGCATAGAAGAATCTGTCGGCCGACGCGATTGGGGCTAAGCCGCTCGCCCGCACGTCGGCGCGGACGAACAAACAAGAGCCACCCATTGGCACAGAAAGGGCAGCACAGAAAGAACGGGCAGCACCCACAAAAAGGGCCACCCGGGCCACAAAAAGGGCCACCCGCATCGGGGTCGACACGAACGGCTGGTGCGACGTGGCCCACAAAAAGGGCCACCCGCATCGGGGTCGACACGAACGGCTGGTGCGACGTGGTGACGAAATTCGGCCGGGTGTTCAAGCGAGCCGCGGGAACGCCGGGACGCTATAAAGGGACAGACGAAATAAAGGGGGAAATAAAGGGACAGGCAAAATACTTGACACGCCCCTCCCAACCGTTATCTTGGTTCGCAGATCGGCTTTCCTATTTCTCTGTGACAGGGTGCTCCCATGCCTCGACTGGCCCGTG
>CAYVRC010000160.1:0-14188 GCA_964453205.1 uncultured Pirellulaceae bacterium
CGTTGATCGCCGAAGTCGCCCAGCAAACCGTCCACACCTTGGCCCCGTTCAAACGGCGTCCGGCGGCCAAGCGTCCGGCGGGTACGGCGAAGCCAACAACCGCCGCCCCGGCACCGGCGGCGCGACCTGCCGTCCCGGCCGATCGACCGCCGAAGCCCTCCTGATCAAGAATTTCTTCGGCACAGGATCCGGTGGCACGGACTCCGCCCGGCGACGCGATCCCGCCCGTCGCCGCCCGGTCTGCTGTGCTAGGCTGTGTCGACGCTCTGTGTCCGATCCCCGCTGACAAGGTTGAATCCGCAAATGTTCCCGCAAGCCGCGACGGCGAAGCTTCGCCCGGTTGTCCTGTTGTGTCTTTTCTTCGTCACTTCGACGGCCGGCCGTGGCGGCCAAGCCGCTGAAGCGGCCGGTACCCGTCCGAACGTGTTATTCATCTTGGTCGATGATTTGGGGCTGCACGATCTCGGCGTCGAAGGCAGTACGTTTTACGAAACCCCGAACATCGATGAACTCGCCAAGTCCTCGATGCGTTTCACGCAAGGCTACGCGTGTTGCCGCGTGTGCAGCCCGTCGCGTGCCAGCATCCAGCTCGGCAAATTCACCGCGCGACACGGCATCACGCAATGGATCGGGGCGGCATCGGGCATGGATTGGAAACGCGATGACAAATTGCTGCCGGCACAATACAAACATTCGCTGCCACATGACGACCTCTCGTTGGCCGAAGCGATGCGAGAAGGCGGCTATCGGACGTTCTTTGCCGGCAAATGGCACTTGGGCGACGAAGGAAGCTTTCCCGAAGACCACGGTTTCGACATCAACGTCGGCGGTCACCATCGCGGCAGTCCGCCGGGAGGCTATTTCGCACCGTTCAAGAATCCGAAGATGCAGGACGGCGCCGACGGCCAATCCTTGACGATGCGTCTGGCCGAAGAAACGTCGGACTTCGTTCGCCGGCAGCACGACCGACCCTTCTTTGCGATGTTGTCGTTCTACACTGTCCACGGTCCCGTCCAAACCGAACAGCCGCGTTGGAAAAAGTATCAGCAGAAAGCCGGGACGTTGCCCCCGCGTGAAGAACGATTCGTGATCGATCGCACGTTGCCGGTGCGAACCGTCCAAGATCATCCGATCTACGCCGGCATGATGGAAACCCTTGACGACGCCGTGGGAACCGTGCTGACGTCGCTGCGTGAAAGCGGACACGCCGAGGACACGATCGTGGTTTTCACCAGCGACAACGGTGGTGTCAGCAGTGGCGACGCGTTCTCGACGTGCAACTTGCCGCTTCGTGGCGGCAAAGGCCGTCAGTGGGAAGGCGGCATTCGGGAACCTTTCTATATCAAGTATTCGCCCGTCACCGGCGACGGTTCGACCAGCGACACACCGGTGACGGGAGCCGATTTCTATCCGACGATCCTGGACCTGTGTGGCTTGCCGGCCCGGCCGGGGCAACACGTCGACGGCGTCAGTTTGGTGCCCTTGATGAAAGGAGGCGGCTTGAAAAATCGTCCGCTGTATTGGCATTATCCGCACTACGATAACCAGGGCGGCGAGCCGAGTTCGCTGTTTCGCGACGGTGATTACAAGCTGATTCATTACTACGAAGACGGCCGCAACGAGCTTTACGATCTGAGCAAAGACTCGGCGGAAACAACTGATCTGTCGGCTCAGCAGCCCGAGCGGACGGCGAAAATGTGGAACCAACTTGAAAACTGGTTGCTCGACGTCGGCGCGTTGTTCCCTCAGCCGGACCCGCGATACGATCCGGAGAAAACCGCCGCCAAATGGCAACGAATGCATACCCAGAAAAAGTCCAGCCTGGAGAAACAGCACGCCGGATTCTTGGATCCCGATTACCAACCCGATCCGACGTGGTGGGGCAGCCAAGCCGCCAAAGATTAGCCGCTCGTCCCCATGTGCCTTGTGATCTCATCCGCCCTTTGTCAAGGATTCCATCGATGTCGAAATCGTCGTTGATTTACTTCGGCCTGTTCTCGCTCGTTCTGTCGCTTGCGCCCGGTTGCAACCGAGGGGGCAACCCCGGCACTTGGGACGAAGCCAAAGTGGAGCAATACATGATGGAGAAGATGGAATTGGAGTCCGTCGACCTGTCGCCCAGTGGCGACGGTTTCGAAGGCACGGGCACGAACACCTACGGCGAAACGTACGAGCTGAAGATCACGCAACAAGCGTCCGGCAAACGCTTGGACTACGAAGCGACCGGTGATCGGGGCACCAACGAAACGGGGTTCTACAGCACGAACTGACCGCGTCGCCGAATGCGTCACAGCGGCAGGTCTTCAAAGATTCGTCGCCGGGCGTCTTCGACGGCAGCTCGGTCGGCTTGCGCCGAAAAGGCCTCGAAACCGGTCTGGCCGGCCAGGGGCGCGACGGAGAATTCGACGGAAACGAAGTTTTCGAAGGCTTCGACCCGTGGGAATCCCCGGGCGATGCGAGTCGATCCGTCTGCCGTTGTCCACTGAGCGAGACCTTCGATGACGTGCCACCGGCTATCGGCCTGGTCGGAATAGATCTTGGCCAAGTCGTCGCCGCCGGCAATCGCTTTGGCGGTCACGCTGTCAAAGTGACGGGCGCTGACTTGGTAGCCTTCGCTGCTGATCAAGGCTCGCGATGCGGAAACCGTCAGCACATCGTCGCCGGGCGAATCCAAAAGCTCGGCGGTGTTGTATCCGCCGCCGGTCGCGTAGGCGTAAACTCGCTCGAACCCGTAGGCGGATTGAAAGGTGGCATCGCCGTCGGCGTTGCTGCCCCGGAGACTGGTGAATTGGGGTTGAACGGCCAGCTCGTCGTCGCCGACCGAGTCATACAGGTAAGCGACGTCGTTCCCGCCGGCGGTCGCGTGCACGTAAGTTCGTGACACGCCGATGACTTCGAAGCGAAAACCGACGCCCGTCAACGTCGCGGCGTCGGGATGCGATTGAAGCTGATCGTCGCCGCCGGAATCATACAGTGTCGCGCGATCCGATCCCCCGCCACCCTCAAAGGTGACGTCTTCGAATCCACGCAAGGTGATCGTGGCGCCGCCGCTGATCAAACGACTGTCTGTGCCGGTCGTCGAAGGAAAAAGCCGCAATCGTTCGCTCCCGGCTGATCCGATGATGTGCAGCGAATCGGCCCCGCCCGCGGCGTCCAACAACATCGCCTGGCCGTCCGAACCGGTTTCCAGGTGATAATTTTGGTCACCCACGGTCAGCTTCATGCCGTCGCGGAGGTCCAGGACGAATTGCTGTGACTCGTGATCGGTGACGACTTCACTCGTGATGATCGGGGTGTCCTCTGGTGGACCTTCGCTTTCGCCGCCGACCTGTCCCACCGGATCGGGTCCCACCAGATCCGCGACGGCCGCGTGAAGATCGATCGTCCGGTAACGGATGCCCGTGACCGGGTCCACCGATTCGATGGAGGCTTGATCCAATCGCGACAACACGTCTTGGGCGGTGGGGGACAGGCCTTGATCGATCATGGCCTCGCGGACCAGCACCGACGCGGCGGCAAGTTGCGGCGTGGCCATGCTGGTGCCGCTGAGCTTGGCAAAGTCGTTCACGCGGCCGTCCCATCCGAAGAGATGATCCGGGACGGCGCTGATCATGGATTCTCCGTCGGCCGCAAAGATGTCGTCCTGTCGCTGGGCGAAGGGACTCAGCGCTCCGTCGCCGTCGATACTGCTGACCGCGATGACGTCGGGGCTGGAGGCCGGGTACAGCAAGCTGTCCGAACTCGGGTCGATGCCGGCGTCCCCGAAAAAGTTTCCGGCCGCGGCGAAGACCAAAATGCCGTCGTCTCGCAGCAGCCGAAATTCGTCTTCCAACAATCCCATCGCATAGTCACGGTTGGACTCGTTCAGCGCAGCGCCGATCGACAAGTTGACGGTCGTGATCGGATTTTCGAAGTCGTCTTGGGAATCATGCACCCAGCGGAGCGCCGATTCGATCCATTCGAGATTGCCCGCGCCGGCATCGTCGAACACTCTCAGGGCCACCAAGTCCGCGCCCGGCGCGACACCGACGAGGGACTCCGATTCGCCGGCCAGTAATCCGGCGACGTGCGTCCCGTGATAGCCCGCCGGTCCGTCGTCGTATGGGTCGGCGTCGTTTTCGGCGAAATCCCAACCGCCGACGACACGGTAACCGGGACCGAACCCGCTGCCGCTTTGATGTCCGGCGTAGCCGTTTCCACCCAACGCGACGTGGTCCCAAGCGATGCCGCTGTCGATCACCGCGACGGTTTGCCCGGCGCCGCTGAGTCCGAACCGTTCGCGAAGCGACGCGGCTTGGTCCAGCAGACTCGTCGTCGCGGCGGTCGCTTGTCCCCCGGGGATGCCGTCGGCGGCGGCGGTTTGCCAGTCGTCGGGGTCCGTCGCTTCGTTTCCGGAAAGGTCTTGTCCGAACACGTCCAGCAACGCCGCGCCGGCAAGGCTGGCCGACAACGCCAAGCGTGTTTCACAGCGTTGGATCCTCGATCCGCTCGGCGAACGATGCTCCATCGCATCGAATTCCGACGCGGCGATGGTGGCGTCGTGGCGAACAGAAGGTCGTGACATGGGACGGCGATTCGGCGAGTCAAACGGTCAGGGCGCACGCTGGGCGGTTCACGGAACGCTGCAACTCTAGGACGCAGAGTCGCGTCAAGGTTCCCTAACCGGACCTTCGCCAGATCCGTTCGACTCGATCGGTCCGCAAGTCCGATTCAATAGCTGTGACCGTTACATCCGTCCCGCCACGGTTCGTGTTGCTGTGATTCGCCCTGTCATGGCGATCGCCGACGCCGGCCCTCTCGCGACCGACGGGCAAGCCCTTTTCTGGACTGGGGAGACCTCCGGCGATGTCGCTGCTGAAACTTTGGAATTCCATTCGCGGTCGCGGCAACGAGGATGCGGAAAGCGGCGCGGTGGAAACGGCGTCGGCCGTCGGATCGTCGGCAGAGACGAACGGACACAAGGCCTCACCGGAGAAAGCCGAACAGGCGTCCAAGACGGCGGGAGCGGTCTCCAAAGTGGCGCCGTCGGCCAAACGCATCCAGGGCAAGAACGCCGCGCTGTGCAATCTGATCAAGAAAAGCATCGCCGCCGATGACCGGTCGCTTCGCGTTCTGGAGATCGGCGTCGGTGACGGAAGTCGGTCGGCCGACGTGCTGAGGACGCTGATGTCGATCAAGCCGGCCGAATCGATTCACTACAGCGCGGTCGATACCTTTGAGATGGGCGACGGGCCGATCTCACTGCGTGATTTCAACCGTCTGCTCCGCGGTCTCGGGGTTCACCCCCAGCTTTTTCCCATGCCGGTGGTCATCGGACTGACCCGGCTGGCGCATACCGTCGGCCAAGTCGACTTGATTTTGGACAGTCAATCATTTCACGAGTCCGCCGATGCGGGGCGGCTCTTGTCGAAGCTGTCTCGCACCGGCACACTTTGGTTAGCCGAACGTGGCGGGCGTTGGGATCAGGTCGACGTCGGCGGCCCGATCAACGATTCGGCCGGCAAACCCGAAACGCCTCGCCGGGCGGCTTAGGGATGTAGCAAAAGACGGGATTTAGTTGTCGCCGACGCTTCATCAAACAGGATCAACGGACATGTGTGGGATCGTAGGATACGTCGGTGCGGATGACGCGGAACCGTTCTTGGTCGATGGGCTTCGACGACTGGAATATCGCGGTTACGACAGTGCCGGCGTCGCGATCCACGGTGGCGAAACGATCGAAGTCGTTCGTGCGGTCGGCCGCATCCAATCGCTGGCCGATCGCTTGGGGCCGAACGCCAAACCGGGATCGTTGGGGCTGGGGCACACCCGCTGGGCGACCCATGGTCCGCCGACGGAAGTCAACGCGCACCCACACATCGGCGGCGACGGCGAAGTCGTTTTGGTGCACAACGGAGTGATCGAGAACTTTCAAGAATTGAAAGATCAGCTGATCACCAAGGGTTACGCGTTCACATCGGCCACCGACAGCGAGGTCATAGCCCACTTGATCGCGGAGGGCTTGAAGGTAACGCCACACAACGCGGAACATCCCAACGCGATATTCGTCACAGCGGTGCAGTGGGCCGTCGCGCAGCTGCGCGGCACTTACGGCCTGGCGGTGCTGTTCCGCGAGCAACCCGGGCTGCTGATCGCGGCGCGGTTCGGCAGCCCGCTGGTCATCGGCGTCGGCCGTGGCGAATTCTTTATCGCCAGCGATGCTTCACCCATCGCCGGCCGAACCGATCGCATCGTTTACTTGGCCGATCACCAACTGGCCGTGTTGACCAAAGACGGGTTCTCGGTCCTGCACAAAGACCAAGGCAAGATCCGCGTCGACATTCAAGCGCTCAAGACCGAGTCCAACGACGTCGACATGGGCGGTTACCCGCACTACATGTTCAAGGAGATTCACGAGCAACCCGAATCGCTTCGCAACGCCATGCGGGGTCGCCTGGATGACGAAAACGCGACCGCCGTCTTCGGCGGGCTGAACATGACCGCACAGCAGATTCGCACGGTCCGCCGGATCATCTTGACCGGTTGCGGCACCAGTTGGCACAGCGCGCTGGTGGGCGAATACATGATCGAAGAATTGGCGCGGATCCCGGTATGTGTGGAATACGCCAGTGAACTTCGTTATCGCAATCCGCCGATCGAAAACGACACCTTGGTGTTCGGCATCACGCAAAGCGGGGAAACGGCCGACACCTTGGCAGCGCTCCGCGAGACCAAACGCAAGGGCCACCGCACGCTGGCGATCAACAACGTCGTGGGCAGTTCGATCGCCCAGGCGGCCGACGGCGGGATCTACTTGCATGCGGGACCAGAAATCGGCGTCGCCAGCACCAAGGCCTACACGTCGCAGTGCTGTGTATTGGCGATGTTGG
Source organism: uncultured Pirellulaceae bacterium (assembly GCA_964453205.1). GTDB lineage: Bacteria > Planctomycetota > Planctomycetia > Pirellulales > Pirellulaceae > Crateriforma. The sequence goes on from CAYVRC010000160.1 coordinate 6,870, forward strand.
CGTTGTACTTCGGTCGCATGCGTCACATCAGTTTCGAAAGCGGCCGACGGATCATCGACGAGTTGCGGATGTTGCCCGCGTCGGTCGAACAAGCTCTGACGTGCGATGCCAAAGTCCAGGAGATCGCGGCCAAGTATCAGTCGGCCAATACCGTCTTGTACTTGGGCCGCCAGTCGAACTTTCCGACCGCGTTGGAGGGGGCGTTGAAGCTGAAGGAAATCAGTTACATCCACGCCGAAGGCTACCCGGCGGCGGAAATGAAGCACGGCCCGATCGCCCTGGTCGACGGCGACACGCCCAGCGTGTTCATCGTCCCCCAAGGCACCACGTACGACAAAGTCATGGCGAACATGGAAGAGGTCAAAGCCCGCGGCGGACCGATCATCGCCATCGCCAGCGAAAACGATCCGCAGGTCCAATCCATCGCCGACGACATCATCACGATCCCGGATGTGCCGCAGCTGACCCAGCCGATCGTGTCGGTCGTCCCCCTGCAATTGCTTTCGTACCACATCGCCCTTTTGAGGGGTTGTGACGTTGATAAGCCTCGGAACTTGGCAAAAAGCGTCACCGTCGAGTGAAAATTGGGCGTTTGCGATGGTTTTCGGGGCGGCATCGATCAGGCTGTTTGCTGTAGAGTTTCCGCAGCGGGTGCCCGACAGGTTACGACCCTCGGCCCTCCGGATGTCGGACTTTGCGACCCTCGTCCGCTCCAATCCGATCGACTTTTTCCCAGAGACATTTGACCGATGAAAGAATTCGGACTCAGTTACCGTGCCCGCAAAGCCCTGATGGTCCATATCGGCGAAGCCGCCGGCACCGAGATCGCCAACCTGATCAGTGAAATGGCCGCTGAAATCGAAGAATTGCGGCGGACGAAAGTCAGCGTGACCAAGATCGTGCCCGGTGCCATGGCCGAAACGCATCAATTCAACGAAGAACCGGTCTAGCGACCTCCCGGAAAATCGTTTGAAGACGATATCTCGGCGGAGTAGAGTAAGGGCTTGCTGTTCCAAGCCGATTCTCTCTGACGCCCGAAATTCGGGTGGAGCCATTTCCGAATGAAGCGTTTATTTGCATGGGCCGTCGCCGTCGTCGTTTTCTCCGCGACCGCCGCCATCAGTTCGCCCTCGCCGGCTCAGTCTTCCGTGCTCGACGCGGTCTATGGCCAAGGCGTTCACGCCTACAATTCGCATCAGTATGATCGAGCGTACGAGCTATTTTCGAACGCGATCAACAGCGGTTACGAAGACCCTCGGGCGTACTACTTCCGCGGTTTCGCCGCCGATGCCATGGGCCGCAGTTACGAGGCCGAAGCCGACTGGCAAACCGGCGCGGAGTTGGAAGCACGTGGGAAAGTCTATGGAGACATCGGTCGCTCTCTGTCGCGTATCCAGGGTCACCGCCGTTTGGAATTGGAAAGGATACGGCAGGACGCGCAGATCCAGATGTTGATGCGGCGTGAATCTCAACGACAAATGAATGCCAAGACGCCGCAGCCGCGTGCGGAGAATCCGCCCACGACGATGCCGCGACAGCCCGTCCCGCCGGCTCCCACGCCACCGGCGATCGATGAAAATCCCTTCGCCGACGATGTCGTCGGCGACCCGACCGTGGAAAGCGAGAACGTCTTGGAAGGCACCTTGGATGAAGATCCGTTTGCCCCCGAACCCGGCCTCGCCGACGCTCCGGCCGCCACCCCCGACGCGGGTGATGATGGCAATGTGTTTGGTGACGCTGCGGGAGACGACGGCGGCGGCATCTTCGGCGGCGGGCAGGACGGCGGTGACGACATCTTCGGCGGTGATTCTCCGTTCTAAAACGCAGGCCGCCCAGCGGTCGGTTCTCACGGCTCACACAGTTTCATCGACGCGACGATCTTCGGATGACTCAAATGGGGGTCGTCGTGTTGTCGGCCGTACTCGGCCAGCGCCGTTCCCAGGCGTTCGACGGTTTCTGCCGATTCGCCTCGGCCGAAGAAGTTCAACAGTTCGTCGGGGTCGGTTTCGTTGTCGAACAACCAAGGTTTGTCGTTGACCGACAAGATCAGTTTGTATCGATCGTCCACCGCTGCCACCCACTGCGCCGTCGGACCGGCGTTTCGCAAGAACGTGACACCCCGGGTTTCCGTAGTCGAAACACCGGCGAGAGCGTCGCTCAGGTCGCGTCCGGCGAAGCCGGTTTTCGCGTTGACGCCCGCCAAGCTGACCAGCGTCGGCGTCAAATCCACGGTGCCGATCGGTTGCTTGTACACTCGGCCGGCCGTCAGTTTGGGCGGAAAACGCACCAGCATCGGAACTCTGGCCGATCCTTCGTACGGATTGCCTTTGTTCAAGCGGTCATGTTCGTAACACAGGTCTCCGTGATCCGACGTCATCACGACGATCGTCGAATCCAACCGGTCGTCAGATTCCAGCTCCGCCAACAATCGTCCCACGTTGTCGTCAATGCACTGCACCATGCCGAAGTACTTGGCCATCTGATCGCCCAAGAACTTCGGATGGTTCTTTCCGCCGCCCAGCCATCCGGGCGTCGGTAAATCATCACGTCCATACGTTCGTGGCGACAAAAAACGCAGCGAGCTGAATCGCTTGTCGTAGGGTGAACGTACCGTGTTGGGGCCGTGGGGGTCCGGGTAGCTGACCACGGCCAGAAACGGTTGATCGCCGGATTCGCGAAAAAAGTCGATGACTCGATCCGTCAAAAAATCGGTCGCGAACGTTTCGTCATCCGCTCCATCGACATCGTACGACGGCTCGCCGGCTTTGTTCCTCGCGCCGACGCGAGCACCGTTGGCGGTCTGTTCGAATTTTTTCCAGTGTCCACGATTGAACATGAACGTGGTGTGCTGAAAGCCGCCGTCGATCTCCGGGGTCCAACCTGGTTTCGATGAACCGCCCAAGTGCCACTTGCCGATAAACGACGTTCGATAGCCCGCCTCGCCCAGCAACGTGGCCAGCGTCGGCACGTCACGCAGTTCGCGATTGTTGGCCGGCACGCCCGCGGTATGTGGGTAAAGACCCGTGATCATCGCGGCGCGACAAGGCGAACAGACCGGCGACGTCGCGTAAGCTCGGGTCGCGATCAAACCTTCGTCGGCCAGCCGATCCAAATTGGGTGTCGCGACGACCGCGCCGGGGCCCCACATCTCGGCTTGCTCGACAGGCAACTGTCGACGGTAACAACCCAGCGTTCGAAAGTTGTGTTCGTCGGTGATGATGACCAAGACGTTGGGACGATCGGTCTCGGCCGAAGTGCGACCAGTAAAAAAAGGAACGCCTGCAAGAACCAGCAGGACTCCGGCGACCGAGCGGAACAAGGGAGGAATCATGGAGGGCTTCATCAGGAGCGAGGGTAGCGGAGAGGACAGATACACCTGTCCCGAGGACCATCTTAGCGTGCTTCACCGATGCACGTTGTGTTCGAAAGTCGTCGAAGGTCGTCGATAAACGGCATCACCCCGATGCCGATTCCTGACTCGCGTTTCGATTCAGCCACCACAGGATCGTTCCGCCGAAAATCGTCGTCAGCGATTCACCCAGCGTCCACCAGACCGGCAGCGAGGCCTGGGCGTCGACGATCAATTGCAGGAAGCCGAAGGCCAGGGTGCCGGCGGCCGCATAACCGGCTAGCGGCCGGTATCGTCCTAAATCCGACGCGATCACCACCAAAGCCGCTCCGACGAACCCGTACAACAACGACAAGTTGCGTGCCAAGTAAAACGTCAGCGGTGAATCGGGGAACGGGTCAAAGCCCAAAAACTCCGAGGTTTCGATGATCCAGTTTCGTGGCATCACCGCGGCAAAGAACGCCAACAACGCGACGCCGCCGACGCCGCGGAGAAATAGAATCAGTCGTCGCTCGTGCTTTCCCCTCATCACGATTCCCAAGGCAAGGCGGGCGATTTCCGGAGCACCGTGATCATCCGGGCGGCTTCCTCGGGCACCGCCACGGCTTTGTGGATACGCAGATCCACGAACACCCAGCGGGTTTCGACGCGGGCCAGAACCCGGCGGTCGGCGGGTCTGCAGATGACATACTTGCGCCGCGTCGCGAACCGAGACAGCTCGCTGATCCAGGTCCGAATGACCAGCCCGTCACCGGCGACCGCGGCGGCCCGATACGTCACCTCGTGCGACCGCACGACCCAGCCCAAGCCACGCCGCAGCGCCGCGGTGGCGTCCCAGCCGCCGGCCGCCGAATGATCGCGGGCCGCCCACAACGTCCACTGCAAGTACCGCAGGTTATGGACGTGATTTTGGGCGTCGATTTCATCATCGGCGACATCGTGGTGCAGGTCAAAAACTGGCGTCATAAGGCTCGCCGGTACGGAAAAAGTGGATCAGGTCCTCGTCGCTCGCGTATCATGACGCGTGACCCCCGACGGCGGAACGGCCGTGGGGATCGTCATTTTTGTCAAGACGCGAATGCCTGTTTTGGACGGCTTCGTGCGAATTGAAAACCCGCCCTGATCCGCACGGCTCGGCCGGCCCCAACAAACGGAGACAGACATGGACACGCAACGACTACGAATTCTATTGTCATCGGTCACCATCCTGGGCTGCATTCTGGTCAGCCATGCCCATGCCCAATCGGCCAAAACGCGACCGGCCGACGCGGCGTCGGCGGGCAACCAGGACGCCCGTGCCGTCGCGACACTGGCCGGCGGATGCTTCTGGTGTACCGAAGCGGTCTTCGAAGAGATCAACGGCGTCGGCGAAGTCGTCTCGGGTTACATCGGCGGTACGCGAGCGGAGGCCAACTACGGGGCCGTCAGTAGCTACAAGATGCCGATTCCGGGCAAACCCTTGCACGCCGAAGCCGTCCAGGTGCACTACGATCCCGACGTGATCCGTTTCGAAGAAATCCTGGAAATCTTCTTCAAGACTCACGATCCGACCAGCCTGTACCGGCAAGGAGCCGACGTCGGCCCGCAGTACCGCACCAGCATCTTTTACGGCGACGATGAACAGAAAGAGGCGGCGGAAAAATACATCGACAAGCTGAACCGGGAGAGAACCTTTCGCGGAAGGGTCGCCACGCTTCTTGAAGACGGCACGGGCGAATCGGAGACCAGCACGTTCTATCCGGCCGAAGAGTATCATCAGGATTACTTTCGCCGAAATCCGACCGCGACTTACTGTCAGCTTGTGGTGAGTCAGAAAGTGCGGAAGTCACGAAACCTGTTCGAAGACAAACTCAAGCCGAAACCGAAGCGGTAGCAGCCGGCGATCAGCGGAAAGCGGCGAAGTCGGATCCGCGTGGCGGCTTCGGCTTTCACGCGGGGCTTGTCGGCCGGCGCGGACGACGCCGGTCCCCGAGAGACGACGAATCACTTCGTCGCAATGCCAGCCCTTCTTGGACGATCCGGCTACAATCTTGGAACGTCCTCGTTCATTGGTTCGTCATCCTCTGCCGAAATTTGTCGTCATGCATCGCCGTCTGTTTCTTTCCGCCGCAACCGCCGGCATCCTGTCGGTCCCTCGCTCGATGGTTCACGATGCCGGCGCGGACGGCGTGGGTTCGACAGCGGCGGGGATCAATCTCCCCGTCCGTTTTTCGTTGAACACCAGCACCATTCGTGGGCAAAACCTGTCCATCCCTGAACAAGTCGCCGTCACCGCCGAGGCCGGTTATGACGGCATCGAGCCTTGGATTCGCGACGTGCAAAAATACGTCGAGGGCGGCGGCGACCCGGCGGACCTTCGCAAGCGGATCGCCGATGCCGGTTTGACGGTCGAAAGTGCGATCGGTTTCGCACAGTGGATCGTGGATGACGACTCGGCCAGACAAGCGGGCTTGGACGAAGCCCGCCGCGACATGGAATTGGTCAAGTCGATCGGCGGAACTCGCATCGCCGCCCCGCCCATCGGTGCGCATCGCCCCAAGCCGGGCGACCCTCCTCCGCCTTCGTTACCCGTCATCGCCCAGCGTTACCGAGCGTTGTTGGAATTGGGTGCGGAAATCGGTGTCACACCGATGTTGGAGCTATGGGGTTTCTCGCCGGTGCTGGGGACGTTGGGCGAATTGGCTTACGTGTCGGCCGGCGCGATGCATCCGGACGCTTGTGTGCTTCCGGACTTCTATCACATCTACAAGGGCGGCAATGACTTTGCGGGATTGGGGATGATCGAAGCGTCGCGGATGCCCGTCTTTCACATCAACGACTATCCGGCGACGCCGGCCCTTTCGGAGATCGGCGACAAAGATCGAGTCTTTCCGGGGGACGGGGTTTGTCCTTTGCCGAGGATCATTCGGGGATTGATCGATCACGGTTTTGCGGGCACTTTTTCGTTGGAGTTGTTCAACCCGCACTACTATCAACGCGACGCGTTGGCCGTCGCCACAGAAGGTTTGCAGAAATCCAGGGCTGTGGTGCGGGCGGCGATGCAACTGTAAACCAACATGTTCCGCTCCCGTCGGATTTGACGATTCGCGACACTGCCGAGACCACTTTGAAACCGAGACCGAGATGAATCACATAGGCCCGATGATTGCAGACAGTGCCCGACTCAGTGTGGGTTATGCCAAACGATTGCTCGAAGGCGTTGCCGCTGCCGACTTTTCCAAGTTCGCACGCGTCGGCGGGCAAGTCATTCAGTCGAATCATCCCGCGTTCGTGCTGGGCCACTTGAGTCTGTATCCGGCGCGGATCGTCAGCGAACTGGGGCACGACGCATCGGCGATTGTACCGAGCGATCGAGAGACGGAGTTGTTCGCCCCGACGGCGGTCTGCGTCGACGACCCGGAGGGGGCGATCTACCCCAGGATGGACGTGATTTTCCCGCGTTTCCTCGAGCGTTACGAAGCGGTGATGGAGATCTTGCAAACGGCCGACGATTCTCAGTTCATCGTGGAAAATCCGAACGAGCGGATGCGGGAAAAGTTTGCCACGATGGGGTCGATGCACGCCTTTTATCTAGGCGGTCACACGATGATCCACCTCGGACAACTCAGTGCGTGGCGACGAGCGATGGGCATGCCCGCCGCGTGACCCGACGCCTCCCACCGCTCAGCTCCCCGAGCCAACCGAAGATCGCTCGCGTCAAAACCTTTCGCTGTTTCCAACGGTGAAGGCAAAAGACTGGTGCGGCGAGTTCGTTCCGTACGCCGACCACGTCCGCCAGTGCTGCCAAGACAAAGCCAACGCGGCGTTCGATTCGGCTGCCCGCGACGACGCGACAGGCGGGGCCGTGGCGGCCCCTTTGCGTCGATGCGAACCGTTCCCCGAGCGATCGCCAGGCCGCCGCGATTAGACGCTCTGTGCGTCTACATCGACAAATTTTTGTCGATCTTTCAAGCCACCATTCTCAACTCCT
>CAYVRC010000161.1:0-14159 GCA_964453205.1 uncultured Pirellulaceae bacterium
CTGGCGGTGTTGTTGCGTAATCAGCCGCCGTTTAGCCGGAACGAAGCGTTCGAAATCTGGCGAACGATTCACGCGATCGGGATGGCTGCCGGTTCCGCGGCGGTCACGGTGGGCTTCTTGAGCGGTTTGATGTACTTGATCCAGTCGTGGCGGCTGAAACGAAAACAGGCCGGATCGTCGCTGCGGTTACCGGGACTGGAAACACTGCAACGACTCAGCCGAGGGTGTCTGTTGACCAGCACGATTGCCGTCGGCGTCGGCTTGCTCGGCGGCGTGGTGATGAACTTGAACAGCGCGAACCGACTCGGCTGGACCGACAGCAACGTGTTGATCAGCGGCGCGTTGTTCCTTTACTTGGTCGTCGCCAGCACGATCGAGATGCTGTACGCCCCGGCACGGCGTGGTCGAAAGGTGGCCTACTTGACGCTGGTCAGTTTCGGTTTCTTGGTGTTCGTCTTGGTGGGGGTCGTCGGATCATCCCACGGCGCGAGAGACGCTGCGAAGGAAGACCGGATCGAGGCGGCGGCATGAAACCAGATACCACGACGAAACCGTCCGGCGGTCTGCACATGATCGGCTGCAGTCACCACGACGCGGCCGTCGACTTTCGCGAGCGGATGTCGATCTCCGGCGATCGGGTCGGTGAAGTCTTGACCGCGTTCCGGCATCAGTTCCCCAAGGGTGAACTGGTTTTGCTGAGCACTTGCAACCGCGTCGAATTGTATGCGGCCGCCGGCGACGATTCGCTGTTGAACCGCCGCACGATGGTCGACTTCATCGCGACGCAACAAAATCTGAGCAGCGATCGCGTGCTCGAGCAGATGATTCATCGCAGCGGTCCCGAAGCGGTCGAGCACCTGTTTACGGTCGCGGCCAGCTTGGACAGCATGGTGCTGGGTGAAGCGCAGATCTTGTCGCAAGTCAAACAGGCTTATGAAATCGCCAACTCGTCCGGGTCGACCGGTCCGTTGACGCACGCGGTTTTTCAGGCGGCCAATCGAACCGCCAAGCGTGTCCAGCAAGAAACCGCCATTCATCGCCGCCGCGTCAGCGTGCCCAGTGTGGCGGTCGGCGAAGTCGTTCCCGAAGTCTTCGAATCGCTGGTCGATAAAAAAGTGGTGCTGTGTGGTGCCGGCGAAATGGGCGAGGAAACACTCCGGTATTTGAAACAAGCCGGTGCCAACGACATCGTCGTGCTGAACCGTCACCGCGCACGGGCCGACGACTTGGCTGCCGCCTTCGACGTGTCCAGCGGAGATTGGGAAACCTTGCCGGGGAAAACCGTCGGTGCCGACTTGTTGATCGGAACAACCGCCGCGGAGGAGCCGATCATCGATGACGCTTTGTTTGCCCGCTTGCATCCCAAGCGACGCGGCAAGGTGCTGTTGATTTTGGACTTGGCGGTGCCACGCGACTTTGACGTGCGGATCGGCGACTACAGCGGTGTCTACCTTTACCAAATCGACGACCTGGAAGCGGCGTGTTCCCGCAATCGCAAAGAACGCGAAAAGGAATGGCCGAAAGCCAAGAAAATCATTGCCGAAGAAACCGAGCGGTTTTTTCAAGGTCTGAACCATCGCGCGACCGGGCCGGTGATCAAGCGGCTTCGCGATCAGGCCGAAGACATCAAGGCCGATGAATTGGTCCGACTGGCCAACAAGCTGAAAGAAATGAACACGGACCCGGCGGCAGTCAAAGAGATCGAAAAATCTTTTGACCGTTTGGTGAACAAGCTGTTGCATCCGCCACTGGCGTCGCTTCGCGATGACGCGGCCGAAGGTCACAGCCGTGGTTTACTCGATGCACTGCGACACCTGTTCAATCTGGGCGACGACTGATCGCCGAGCGGATCGAAACTTTATTCGGTCCAGTCCTCGTCGTCCTCGGCCGACTCGTCGTCCTCTTCCCAGTCGTCGTCCTCTTCTTCCTCGTCGTCGTCCCAGTCTTCTTCTTCGTCGTCGTCGTCGTCGCCGACTTCTTCCCAGTCCGAATCGGTCTCGGCTACGTCCTCGTCGTCATCATCTTCGTCGTCGTCGAGTTCGTCTTCCTCGTCGTCGTCGTCATCCTCCTCGTCATCCTCGTCATCCCAGTCGTCGCTGAATTCGTCGTCGTCGATTTCTTCATCGTCGTCGGTCTCGAAACCGCCTTCGTACAGATCGTCTTCCTCGTCTTCGATGACGGCGACGGGATCGACGACGTTGCCGGGGACGCCGTGGTTCAGCGGCGCGTGGGCGCCGGCGGCGGGGGAATCGGGTTCAGATAACACGGCGGCGGATGCTAGGGCGGTACTCACGACGGACTCCTTCGTTGATGTCGATGTTTCGTGGGGGGATTCATGGGCGAGGGATCCCGTCGTCGGAACTTCCGTCGGTGGGGGATCGCTGGGCAGGTCGTCGGTTGATTTCGCTGAAATCTCATCGCGGATGGTGTGCCAATCGATCGTCGGCAAGGCGTCCGTTCCGGTCAGGCCAAAGAGTTGTAAAAAACGTTTGGTGGTTCCGTAAAGATAGGGACGTCCCAGCTCTTCGCTACGGCCCGTCATTCGGATCAAGTCTCGTTCCATCAGTTGTCGGAGCAATTCGCCGCAGGCGACGCCTCGAACCGCTTCGGTGTCGGCTCGCGAGACCGGCTGACGATAGGCAACGACGGCCAAAGTTTCCATCATCGGTGTCGACAGCCGGATCGGTGATGGTACGTGGCTGAGCCGACGCAACCAGGGTGCCAAAGCCGGCCGCGTGACCATCCGAAATCCCCCGGCAACCTTTTCGATCCGGATCGCCCGTCCGTGTTCCTCATACAAATCGTTCAGTTGACGAATCATCGTTCTGGCCTCGGTTCCATCGGCCAAACGAGCCAGCTGGGCCAGTTTTCTTGTCGAAACGGGGGCTTTGGTGACCAACAAGACCGCCTCGGCTCGCATCCGACGCCGTCGCGGGTCTTCGTCGGCCGGGTCGATCGGCGACGGATCTTCGGCGGGCCCCTGCCCGTCGTCGGCGACCTCGCCGCTGCAACCCAGCAACCCCAGCGGTGCGTAAGGTCGTCTGAGGGACGCACCGCCGGCAGCAAACGTCGTGCGACGAGGGTACAGGGGCGTGGCCGCGTCGGATCCGCCGGTTAGATTGAATCGAATCAAGTCCATGGCCGAAGCGTAGGAAAAATGAGTCCCCAAAGCCACACCTCCGACACCTTGGCCGCTCCGGAGCCGCCCCGGCGGCCCGTCGCCGAACTGCGGATGAACCGGCGTCGGCTGAGGTTCTGGATCGTCGCCTTGACGACACTGGCGACCGCGGCCGGCCTGGCGGTGAGCGTGTGGCTGCTCGGAAGCGTTTCGGGAGAAGAATTCTCCCCGCGAACCTTTCGAAGTCGATCGTTTCGCTTTTATGAACTTCCCGTGCTGCAGCGACAAATCACGCCGATCCGCCGCAAAGTCTTGGCCACCGATGTCCCACGCTACCTGCGTCAACAGCATCTGATCGATTTGAATCTGTCCCCCGGCCGCGAGGATTCTCGGACCGACGATGCCGGACCGACCGGCGAGGACGACGTCTGGCATTTGGTTCGTCTGGGCCGTGGCATGCGGGGCAGCACCGCCGCGGACGCGCAAATGTTGGTCCGGCAGTTGTCCGTCAGCGGCGACGGCGACGACGAACCGTACTGGAAAACTTGGTCGAAAGAGCATCCCGAAAAAGCAAAAATTCTGTGGCCCATCGTGCAGCGTCTCGCCATGCGGGAACTCTACGTTGTCTTACCGGGGTTGCTGGAAATCGCCCAGCGCGACCGACCGATCGATGCTTGGATCGGTCAAATCCGGAGCCATCTGGCCGACGCATACCGCGGCTTGATCCAGGACGCTCGTGCCGCGGGCCGCCCGCGGCTGGCCGACGAACTGTTTCGCGAAGCTCGAACCGACGACCCGACTTTCGAACTCTCCCCATGACCCGATCGGCCGCCGAAATTTATCTGGACAACAACGCGACCACTGCGATCGATCCGGCGGTCGCCCGGGTGATCCATGAGGCGATGTTGGCGGGCCCCGCCAACGCGTCCAGTCAGCACGCCATCGGACAGACGGCCCGATCGGTGTTGGATGACGCCGTCGAACGGATCGGCAGATGCCTGGGGAGCGATCTGAATCGACCCGGCGGCCCCAGGTTGATCGTCACCAGCGGCGGCACCGAATCGAACAACTTGGCGCTGACCGGTATCGCCGCACCCGACGCACCGATCGTCGTCAGCGCGGTCGAGCACCCCAGTGTGCTGGCGGTGGCCCTGGCAATGAACCGAGCGGACGGCGCCGGCCCGCGGCGCGAAATCCGTCTGATCCCCGTCCTTCCCAGCGGCGTCGTCGACGTCGATCGCCTGGCCGACCTGATCGGCGGCGAAGGCACCGGCCGCGCCAAAGCCGGCTTGGTCTCCGTCATGTCGGCCAACAACGAAACCGGCGTGATCCAGCCGACCGCCGAAGTCGCCAAGATTTGTCGTTGGAAAAACGTCCCGCTGCACATCGATGCCACCCAATCGATCGGCAAAGTCCCCTTTGCCGTTCACGCCAGCGGGGCTTCCGCCGTGTCGTTCAGCCCCCACAAATTCCATGGCCCGACCGGCGTGGGCGGGTTGTGGCTGGATGCCGGGGTCAAGCTTTCGCCGATGCTTCGGGGCGGCGAGCAGCAACTGCTGACCCGCCCGGGGACCGAACCGGTCGCCTTGGTCGTCGGCATGGCCGAAGCCTTGCAAATCGCGACGGCGAACCTGGTCGACTTCGCCGCCCACGCCCAAAGCCTGCGGGATCGGCTGGAAACTCGGCTGGCCGAGGCTTGTCCGAACAGCGTCATTCACGGCCACGGCCGACAGCGGTTGCCGACGACGACCTGCGTTTCTCTGATCGGCTGCGACCGCCAAACGATGTTGATGGCCTTGGACGTCGCCGGCATCGCTTGCAGCAGCGGTTCGGCTTGCAGCAGCGGCAGCAGCCCGCCCAGCCACGTGCTGACCGCGATGCGGTGCCCCGAGAATCAAATCGATTCGGCCCTGCGTTTCGGAGTATCGAAGTTTTCCACACAGGAAGAAATAAATCGAGCTGCTGAACTTATCTCCCGATGTAACAATCGTTTACGTCAAATGTGAAGTGTGGAAAACTTTGGCCTTTGGGGTCGATTTCCCGGATGATTCGACGTATAAACGGGAATCCGGTTTTGTCCTCGTCCCGCTCCGAAACGCACCGCCGCATCCCGAAACGAACTCGTGCCTGCTGCCGACGCCACGCCCTTTACCGAAGCCATGTCAGCCACGCCGGCGTCGGACCGACCGGTCGGGGTGACCTCGTTTCCGATCGAACGCCCGCGTTTGAAGGTCCGCCGAAACCTCCGCAGCCGCCGGTCCAGCACCGCGACGACGACGTCAGTCTCGCTGCCGTACTTCATCGCGGGCGCCGAAAACCGTTTGGCGACTTATTTGGCCGGCCAGCGGGAAACGCTGGTCGACTTCGCCAATCCGCTCCTGTTGACCGGACCGAGCGGCGTCGGCAAGTCGACGCTTGCGTTGCATTTGGCGGCCACCGAAGCGATCAAATCGCCGGTCGATGGCCAAGCCGCGGTGGTGCATTATTTGACCGCCGTTGATTTCGCCCGGCAGTACGCCGAAGCGGTCGGCGCTGACGACTTGCCGCCGTTGCAGACGGAAATCGATCAGGTCGCCGTGTTGGTGATCGACGATCTGCATTTGATGTCCGAAAAAACGGCCGCCCAAGAGGAACTGACCCATCGCATCGATCACCGCTGCGAACAGGGAAAATTGACGATCTTGACGTCGCGCCGCTTGCCTTCGGACGTCCGCGGTTTGCGGCCGCGATTGGTCAGCCGGACGATCAGCGGTCTGAACGTGGCGGTCGCCCCGCCGGTCGGTCAGACGCGTCGCGTCTTGTTGAGCGAACTGGCGATGTTGCACGAAGCCGTCTTGCCGGGCGACATGATCGATGTGTTGAACGAGGGTCTGCCGGCCAATTTGACGCCGCGAGATTTGGAAGCCTGCATCAAACAGATCACCTTGTGGTGTCGCATGAACGATCAGCCGGCCTGTTTGGAGGCGGTCCAGTTCGCCTTGGACTCGGTCCACAAAGAATCGGACTTGTCGATCGCCGCGATCACCCGCTCGGTCGCCCGATACTACCGATTGAAATCGGCGGACTTGCGTAGCAGTTCGCGACAGCAGCGAATCGGCCGAGCCCGTTCGCTGGCGATGACCTTGGCAAGGCAACTGACCTCGCACAGCTTGCACAGCATCGGCGAGGCCTTCGGTGGACGTGATCACTCCACGGTCTTGCACGCGATCCGCAAGACGGAGGCGCTCTTGGAAAACGACGCCGACTTGCGTCACGCCGTCGCCGCGGTCAGCGAGAAACTTTGATTCCCGTTTGCGACAAACTTTTTTGCTTTTTTTGGCCGTGGACAACCTGTCGATCGGGTGTCACCGGACGGTCGATCGCAGTTTCGACATGAGCACCCCCCCGGCCATGGTCTTGTCGCCGGGTGTCGACAAACACTGGCCCAGCGGACCGTCCGGACACAGGGTTTCGACCGCTTTTCCACAACCGCACCGTTCCGATAAGTCCTTCACTGGTCAACGTTTGGGTCGTCGAAACTCGGTTCGGTGACACTTTCCTCGTCCTTATTACGACGACGACGGTAGATAAAATTAACTCTCTCTCGACCGACAGCCACTGACCACCGAAAGGAAAAGCCGCCACCGGGCCATCGGTGGATGCCACAACCCGGGTTCTCGGTTACAAATTCGTTCATCAACTCACCGAGTCAGACCGTCCGTCCTTTTCTCCCCCGCGACCACGCCCGCCCCTCGATGAAAATTACTTGCCAGCGAGACGTTTTGACCGCCGCCTTCGGCTTGGCCGCTAGCATCGCGCCGACCCGATCGCCCAAAGAGATCCTGCAAAACGTCAAGGTCACCGCCGCCGGGGGCAAGCTGACTTTGTCGGCGACGGACATGGAGGTCGGCATTCGCTTGGAACTGACCGAGGGGATCGAAGTGGAAGTCGAGGGAGCCGCGTTGCTGCCCGTTCAACGCACCAACGCGATTCTTCGCGAGAGCAATGACGAGACACTGACGATCGAAACGGAAGACGGGGGAGTCCGCCTGACCGGAACGCGCAGCAAGTTCAAGCTTCCCGGGGCCAACCCGGATGAGTTTCCGGTCGTCGATGGGTTCGACGAAGACAAATACCACGTCGTGCCGACTCGCCTGTTCCGTGAAATGGTCAAACGAACCGTCTTTGCGACCGATTCGGAAAGCAGTCGTTACGCGCTCGGCGGTGTGCTGTTGGAAATGGACGCCGACAAGATCATTGCCGTGGGCACCGACGGACGGCGGTTGGCACGGATGGAAGGCAAGGGCGAAGCTCAAGGCGGTCACGAAACGACCAGTTCCAGCACGATCGTGCCCACCCGGGCGATCCAGTTGATGGAACGGGCACTCAACGACAAGGAAGACACGATCGACGTAGCGGCGCGGGCCAACGATCTGTTGCTGCGTACCAGCAACGCCGTCATCTACAGTCGCCTAGTCGAAGGTCGCTATCCGAACTGGCGACAAGTCTTTCCCAGTCGTGACAACGCCACGCAATTGGACATGACCGTGGGCCCGTTCTTCGCCGCCCTTCGACAGGCCGCGATCGTGACGGATCAGGAGAGCCGCGGGATCGATTTCACCTTCGCCGACGGGACGCTGAAATTGGAAGCCAGTACCGCGGAGATCGGAGAATCACAAGTCGAGCTTCCCATCGCCTACGATGGGGAACCGGTCACGTTGACGATGGATCATCGCTACGTCGCGGATTTTTGCAAAGTCTTGGATGCGGAATCCGCCTTCCTTTTCGAATTCGAATCCGGCAGCACCCCGGCGTTACTTTCGACCGACGATGGCTACGGTTACGTGATCATGCCCATGGCCCGAGACCGTTAGCCGCCGCCCACCGTTCGAGCAACTTCATGACGCCACCGAAATCGCGGATTCGCAAAGTCGGGTCGATCGTCAATCAGTTGATGGCTCGGCGTGGTTACGCCCAAGTCACCGCCAGCGAAGAACTCCAAGCGATCGTTCGCTCCGCCGTCGGCCGGCCCTTGGGGGACAGCGTCGAAGTCGGCAAAGTCAGAGCGGGCGTGGTGCAGTTGTTCGCAGCCGATTCGGTCAGCCTGCAAGAACTGAACTTTCAAAAGCGAAAGATCCTGAAAAAGATCCAAGCCGACATGCCGGCCGCCAACGTCACGGATCTGCGATTCAGGATCCAATCCAAATCTTGACCGACTGGCTTTCTCGGTGGCTATGGTGATTCGCCGTCGTGTCCGAAACGCTTAGAATACAGGGCCCCCTTTTTTTGGCCCTGACGATGGAGTCGTATCGATGAGCGTGTCCACCAGCATTGAATTGCTTCCCGAAGTCGAAGCTTTTCTTCATCAGAGTCCCTTCCCCGGTTTCGTCGGGGGCAAAGATTTCCCGTCGGTCGGTGAACGGCTGATCCCGACGATCGATCCCGGATCAGGCGACACCCTTGCGGAAATCCATGATTCGGACGCCGCCGACATCGACCGGGCCGTCGGGATCGCCGCGGACGCGTTTCCGGCTTGGTCGGCGTTGTCGGTGGCCGATCGAAGCGAAATCTTGCTCCGCTTGGCCGATGCGGTCGAAGAACACAAGCCGATCATCGCCCAAATCGAGGCGCTCGACTCCGGCAAGATCCAAGCCCAAGCCGCCGGCGACGTCCAGAACTTCGTCGACACGATGCGTTACTTCGTCGGCTTGTCCCAAGACGTCCAAGAACGCACGCCTTTGGACGTCCCCGGACACGACGCTTGGACGATCAAAAAACCTTGGGGCGCGTGTGCGTTCATCTTTCCTTGGAACTTTCCGATGTTGCTGATCGGCTGGGGGATCAGCCCGGCTTTGGCGGCCGGAAACACCGTCGTCATCAAGCCTGCCGAGGACACGTCCTTGTCGGCGATCTACTTGGCCCGCCTGGCCAAGAAAGTCGGTGTACCCGATGGCGTCATCAATGTCGTGACCGGCCTGGGATCGACCGCCGGTGCGGCACTGTCGGCCAACACGCAAATCAAGCGGATGTCGTTCACCGGATCGCCGGAAGTCGGACGTTTGGTCGGTGAAGCCTGTGGACGAAACCTCGTCCCGGTCAAACTGGAACTCGGCGGCAAGGGTGCCGCGGTCGTCTTTGACGACGTCGATGTGCCGGCGACCGCAAAGGCGTTGGTCGGCGCGATCACCTTTCACACCGGACAAGTCTGTTGTGACGCGACGCGTTGGTTGATTCACGAAAACATCTATGACGATTTTGTCCGGCACTGCAAACAAAACCTAGAAACGATTCGCATCGGTCATCCGTTGGACCCGCAAAGTCAAATGGGACCGGTCGTCAATCGGAAACAGTGCGATCGTGTCCTGGGTTATCAAGACAAGGGAACCGCGACGGGAGCCCAGATCGTCTTCGGCGGTGGCGTTGCGGAGGTGGACGGCTTCAAAGGAAACTACGTCCGCCCCGCTTTGATGGCCGGTCCGCTGGACAACGTGGCGGCGAAAGATGAAATCTTTGGTCCCGTCGCGTATCTGGCGAAATTCGCCAGCGAGGGCGAAGCCGTCGCGATGGCCAACGACACCGACTACGGACTTGCCAACAGCGTCTGGACGAATGACGCCGAGCGGGCGAATCGCGTCGCCGAGTCCATGATCGCCGGCAACAGCTGGATCAACGCACACAACGTCTTTGCCCACGGGGTGCCCTACGGCGGTGTCAACAAGAGCGGCATGGGCGGCGGAGTGTTGTCGGTCGAAACTTTGATGGACTACTACCGCAGCACCTCCTGCGTGCGACCTTTGTCATGACGGCGACCGACCCCACCGGACGAACCGGATCGCTGCTCCATCCACGCGATGAAATCATGCAAACGATGGATCGGATCTATCGGTTTCGAATGACGACGACGTCGGGCGGCAATCTATCGATCCGTGATTCCGCCGGCGACGTATGGATTTCGCCGGCCCGAGTCGACAAGGGAAACCTGACTCGTGACGACATCGTTTGCGTTCGCGCCGACGCGACGATCGAGGGCCGGCATCCGCCTTCGTCAGAGTATCCTTTTCACAGGGCCATCTATGAGGCGCGACCGGACGTCGGAGCGATCGTTCACGCCCACCCGGTCGCGCTGGTCGCCTTTAGCATTTGCCGATCGACGCCCAACACCAGACTGTTTCACCAAGCGTACACGGTTTGCGGCGACGTGGGTTTCGCCAAATACGCGTGTCCGGGCAGTCGACAACTCGGAACGAACATCGCCGAGACCTTTGCGGCGGGCAGCGACAGTGTGATCTTGGAAAACCACGGTGTGGTCGTCGGCGGGCGGTCCCTGGGCGACGCTTTCGAGCGTTTCGAGGCGTTCGAGTTTGCCGGTAAGACGTTGATCAAAGCCGGCCGACTCGGCGAAGTCCGCTACTTGACCGATGCACAACTGGAACAGGCGGCCGCTCGCAGCGTCGATTTCGAATCCTTTCATCCACCGGTCGCCACGTCGGTCGAACGCGAACTCCGCCGGCAACTCGGCGAGTTCCTGCGGCGCGGTTGTCGCCAGCGATTGTTGATCAGCACCGAAGGCAGCTTTTCGGCCCGCGTCGACACGCAATCCTTTTTGATCACGCCGACCCAGCGAGATCGAGAACGCATCCGCGCCGAAGACTTCGTCCTTGTCAGCGGCCCACGCCGGGAAGCCGGCAAACGAGCCAGTCGCGCCGCGGCGGCACATCAAGCCATCTACGACAAGCATCCCGGCGTCATGTCCATTGTCTTGGCGCATCCGGTCAATGCGACCGCGTTCAGTGTCACCGATACTCCCCTGGACGTGCGAACGATCCCCGAAAGCTACGTCTTCCTCCGTGACGTCCACCGAGTCCCGTACGGCGTGCAGTATCGGGACGACGGAAAGATAGCCGATCACGTCTCGGAGAGTTCGCCGGCGGCTTTGCTGGAAAACGACGGCGTCCTGGTTACCGGACGAAGCGTCCTGGACGCCTTCGATCGATTGGAAGTTCTGGAATCAACCGCCGAAGCCGTCATCAACGCCCGAGCCGTCGGCGAAGTCACTCCGATGCCCGACAGGGTCATCGATGAACTTCGCCGCACGTTTCACTTGGAATAAAGAATCAAAGTAATTTGACCCTTTGAACCGTCTGTTCAGAGATTTCGGTTCGATGCGGTGACGCCCAGTCGACCGATCAAGCGAACGGGTCGTACTTTCCAGGCACCGGAATCGGGTATTCGCCGTTGGCGTCGGGTCGGGCCGACAAGGGGACGTCGGATTCCAGCGTCAATTCGTCGATGTTCGGGGCCAGATCACGGCCGTTGGCCAACAGCTCGTCCCACTTGAGTTCTTTCGCGCTGTAGCAAGCCTCGCGTCCCAGAATCGCCGTGAACGTCGACTTCGCACCGTACTCACCCTCATTGTAAACGTCGCCGCGGACCAACGCCGCGATCAGGTCGTTCTGCTCCAACTGGTGACCCTTGACCCGCTTTTCATCGCTGGAGTAGTGCCACTCGTAGTTGCCCAAGATTTGTCCGGAGGGGTCCGCCATTCCTTTGGTGCCCTGAGCGAATTCGGAAACGTTCGTCCAACCGCCTTTCAGATGACGGCCTTGGCTGAACATCTTGCTTCCATCGGCAAAAGTGAATTCGCAGAACGTATGGTCAAAGATCTGTGACTTGGTGGGATCGCCTTCCATCCGTTGCTCGCGACCACCCATGCCGTTGCATTTGACCGGATACATGTCCTTGACCCAGCAGCCGACGTCCAGATTGTGGATGTGCTGCTCGCAGATTTGGTCGCCCGACAGCCAATTGAAGTGGTACCAATTATTGCACTGAAACTGCATCTCGTTTTGTTCCGCGGTGCGGTTGCGATACCAGATGCCGCCACCGTTCCAATAGACCTGCTGGGAAATCACGTCACCGATCGCACCATCGTGAATGCGTTGGATCGTTTCCATGTACTGAGGTTCGTGCCGGCGTTGCAGCCCCACGCCGACCATCAGGTTTTTTTTCTTCGATTCTTCGACGGCGGCGAGAACGCGACGGACGCCGGGTGCGTCCGAGGCGACGGGTTTCTCCATGAAGACGTGTTTGCCTTTGTTGACGGCGTATTCGAACTGTTGCGGTTTGAAACCCGGCGGCGTCGCGATGATGATCAAATCGCCGTCGGCGTTATCGATCGCAGCCTTGTAACCGTCCAGCCCGGTGAAGACGTACTCGGGTTTGACATCGATCTTGTCGGCATACTCCTTTCTCGTCTTCATGGACCGGATCATCGAATCGGCTTTGTGCCCGAAGGCGTCGGCGACGGCGACGAGTTTGACGTTGCCTTCGGTCCCGAACAAGTTGATCACGGCGCCGCTACCCCGGCCTCCGCATCCGATCAAAGTCAGCTTGATCTCGTCGCTGCCGGCCGCGTGAGCCGTGCGGGCGATCGAACCGCCCAAGGCGACACCCGCCGTTGCAGCCGAGGATGTCTTGAGAAACGAGCGACGGTCCGAAGATGATGGGTTCAGCGGACTTGACATGATTGAACTCACGAAGTGGAGGAAGGGGGATGGGCAGGCATCAGAACTTTTCGACGCCGGGAGAGCTTGTACCAAACGCTTGATGATAGTCGAATTCGCTTCGGCGAGTTGCCGGCATCGCCCGATGCGACAAGACAGCGCTCCTTGAAGCCGGACGCGGCCCGAAATCCGAAACCCCCGTTCCCGAGATTCGGTTGCACTCATCGTGTCGTCCGCCCGCGAGGCATCCGGGGCGTGAACGGAAACTCGACTAATCGGCGACCCCGGAAGAATTGTCGACGAAGGGATCGGAGAATTTTGGGTCTCGGAGCAATTCGTGATCCGTCAGCGTGAACAGAAAGGCGGCCAAGGCATTCTTCTCGGGTTCGCGAAGGGCTAAGCCTTCCTTGGAAGCCAGGCGAAGCGATCCGCCCAGGTTCGGGTGTGGTTTGACGGACCAGTTGTAATGTTCGATGACTTGATGGATCGTGACGAAACGGCCGTCGTGCATGTAAGGTCCGGTGACCTCGACGTTCCGCAGCGACGGTGATTTGAACCTTCCGATGTCCAAATCGACGCTGTTGAAACCTCCGACGCCTTGATCGACGTCGGGGACGTCGGCATCGACCCCGTTGGCCACCGGACGCAACATGTGAAAAAAAGCGTTCTGACGGGGCGGCCGACCGCCATCAGCTTGCACCCGAGGGATGCCATTGCTGAAGTGACAGCTTGCACAGCGGCCGCGCCCCAAGAAGATCTCCTTCCCGCGGTTTTCTTCGGCGGTGTAATTCGGAAACGCTTGGGCGACGGATCGCACCTGTGCTCGACCGACGTCGTATTTGGATCGGTAGGAAACGATGGAACGGACGAATTGCGCCAGCGCTTTGGCAATCTCATCGGCACAAATCTCTGGCGATCCGAAGGCGGCATCGAACAACGGCGGGTAGATCGGGTCGTCTCGCAGTTGTGTCTCGAGTTCGGCAAGATCGTGTCCCATCTCGATCTCGTCTTGAATCGGCATCAAGACTTGGTCTTCCAGCGTACGGGCACGTTCATCCCAAAAGAACTTACCGCGTTGGTAAAAGCGGGAATTGATCAGACTCATCGAATTCCGCCGCACCGTTTCACCCTGATGGCCGACGCTCAGTTTGGCGTCATCGGTGAACGCCAGTTTTTGTTGATGGCAACTGGCGCACGACGTCTTGCCGCTGACCGACAAAGTCGTGTCATAAAACAGCACCCGCCCCAGCGTCGCCCCGGCGTCGGTGATCGAGTTGTCGTCGGGCGTGTTGTCGAAGCGGTCGATCACTTCGGCAAAATGCTCGGGCCAATCGACGTTTGCGTATGCGTAAGGCGGATCGGGCAAGCGAAGTTGCCGCCGGGGTTGATCCGCAAGGACGTTTTGAATCGCCAGTGAAGTCAGCACACAGGCAGCGATGTGAAGAAGTCGGAAATCCATTTTGTCACCTTGATGTTCGTGTTGATTACCAGCGTACCGCCAATCAGCTCGTAAAGAGATCCATTGTCTCACTTTCTACATCCCAAAACGGTGCCACCCA
>CAYVRC010000162.1:0-14090 GCA_964453205.1 uncultured Pirellulaceae bacterium
AGAATCACCCAAGAATCACCCGAGAAGGACCCCAAGGAAAACTGACCAATTTCGTTAAAGTGAGGGCATCCCTGCTGTTGGAAAGCACCGTAACACGGAACAGTCTTTGTTTGCGATTCAGTCGATCGGCCACACACAGAACGACCGGTCCGCCACTCCGCATTTCGTCGGAGCGATGGCGTGCTTGGGGTTAATAGCCGTCGTTCTGACGCTACGACGTGACGATCCGACGACAGCCGTCGGGGTGGAGCTCGCCAACAAGGCGATTGTTATTACCGATGCGGGATCCGTAAAAATTCATGCAACGGCTTCGAATGCGTCATCAGATCCAGTCAAAATCACTGACCTGTATGCGGACATGGGCTGTCGTGCCCAGATCGATGTCGGAGACGAAGGGATCGAGGTGCCGGCCGAGTCAAGCGTACGCATTGCCCTGACCTTGTTGATGGATCAGCCCTATCTATGCGCGATCGACCAAGTTCATCAGACGCACGACATCATCTTGAGATACACAACGCAGGGTCGCGAAAGTGGGCCGGAAATCTTCAGCAGCAAGCTTCACAAAATCACCTTTGTCCGGCCCATTCATGTCGACCGGCCGTATTTGCTCTTCGACGGTGCCGAATTGCGGGGGCGGGAAAGCGGCAGATCTGTACGCAGCCTGACTGTTTTTCACGATCCATCGCTAACGGGGCTTCAAGTCACGTCTGGCGAGGGTGTCAGCCAAGTGAATCAGCCGATTCGAAAAACATCCCGCTCGACATCCGTATCACTTGCGACCGACTTTGACGGTCTAGGCAATCTGGAAACCGAATCCTGGGTCAGATTCCACATGCATCGTGCGGACAAAGCGAAATGCGAATTGAAGGTTCCGGTCACGATCAGGAGACGTCAAAACCTGGTAAGGCAGCCCCTGCAATTCGAGACTGATGCGATGAAGGCGAACTAATAATGATGTTGACACTATCAAGAATCTGCTTCTCGATAACCATGCTCTCGGCACTCGTTGCCACTCCAGCTAAGGCGCTTGACCCGGCTGATCGAGAACAGTTGCGGGAAATTTTAGCGGCTTGGAGCGATCGGGCCAGTCAGTCCAGCCAAATCGCGTACGACGCCATTGCGACCACTGAGTATCACGAAGGGCGATCGTTCATTTATGAATTTTTTGGCGAAAGGTCGGTGAAGAAATCCATCAACCTGCAAAACTTGACCGCAGAGAATCGGCTGAAGTTTGTGATCGAACCTGAAGCAAATCGATGGTTGTCCTATGGAGTAACTAGGTCACCTAACCAGCTCGGAAATGGATTGGGCGCAGAATACGTCCGCTTGAGAGCATTCGATGGAGAGAAGGCGACAGTCTATCACCCTAGACCCCAGGAAGCCGAAGGTGATCAATCCCGGATGGTGACGTATTTGGTCAATGGTGAACGAAGTCGGGCCTGGCCTAGACGAGAGTGGGTATTGCACGCTGCCCTCTCCGCGCATGGCCGCGTGTGGTGTGAGAGAATGTTCGATTATGAGATGTCCGGCGAGGGTGTGATCGACCGCTACAACATGACAATCGGCGGCCGAGTCAAAGGACCTTCCGGGGAGAATTGCATCTCCATTCTTTATAACCCGATCCGCGGTCCGTTTGTGAAGGACGAGGAAATCCATTGCGACGTTGATAACGACTATCGTATCGTCTACCGCTCGTACGGCAGCAAGGGAAAGACATTACTTGACTATGCCCTTCGGTACGAAACGGAAGATGCTAGTCGCCTTACAGCCACGATTCGCTGGTTCGAGATTTTTGACAAAAGTCAATTGGGTCGGTTGAAAAAAACCACGGATGTTCGATACCAAAATATCGATGGTGTTTCGGATTTCGAGGATTTGGGACAATACATCGATGATTTCATGATCCAACCGGTCGAAGGTTCGTGGGTGCAAGACATGCCGACACGGGTCGTCAGCAAGGCGGGGCCGAGTGAAGGGGTCAATGTCAAACTGATCTTGATCGTCGGATTGTTCGTTTTACTGTTTCTCGTTTTAATTCGAAGGAGGTTGAGTCTGAAGTCACTTGGTACACGGCATTCGCCGTGACTGTTCCTTTTTGAATGACGCATTAGGATTTGAAACCATGATTCGAAAGTTTCTTCTCGGCCTAACCGGCCTTTCCGTCGGGCTCTGCCTGCACACCAGTTCGCCGGAACGGGTTCAAGCTGCCTGTTTTGTTGACTGTCATGAGTGTGATGAATTGAAGCAGTTCGGTGGGGCCTTCATTCGCTACGACGTGCCGATGGGACGCAATTCCCTGGGGCTCAGTCCGCTCTTTGGCGCACTCACCCGTGTGGACATGCTTACCCCAAGCAATGGCTACGCGCAGTGCGACGAAGGAGACTTAAAATGTGCTTTCAATGGCGCTTCCAGTTTCGCGGAGGCAGCCAACACTGACAATTGTGAGATTCTGGGGAACGCGTTCCTCTATCAGTGCCTTATCGATGATTAGGTTCGATATTGTTTTAGTTTCCACCGCGGCACGGGATTCACTCCTGCCGTGGCAAGCGGGTTGATTGACATGATGTTCCAGTGCTTGCGTCTAGTCATTGCCACGGTCTTGGTTTGCTCCTCTCTGATGAAACTCTTGACCTGGACCCCGGCCAGTGGGTACCAGTATGTCCCAATCGCTGCCGTAGAAATTTTGGTGGCGTGGATCATTCTTTTCGGCCAGCGAGCGTTTGCTTGGTGGACCGCTACGGTCGTCTTGGCGGTTCTGACCATCGTTTCGGCCGTTACCTACTGGAACGGTGCGGATTGCAACTGCTTCGGTTCGTATACGGATACACGGTATGTTCTGTTGTTCGATGTCACGGCCTTGGCTTGTTTGTTGGGCTGCGGCTATCTGGACCGATCATTGATGAAGCTGTCGGGGATCAGATCCGGACTGGACTACTCGATCGTCTATGCGTGCATGCTGGCGTTGGTGGCAGTGATCTACCTTCCTCAGTATTCAGCCACGGCAGGGCAGCCCGTGCTGAACGGAACGACAGTCAAAGGCATCTCGTTGAAAGAGTGTTTTGCCCATTCCACCTACACCGGATCCGATAATCTTAAGAACGGAATCTTGATCCTGCTGCGTCCTGATTGTGCCAAATGTCATCGGTTTCTGCGTTCACCAGCATTTGCGTCGTGGCGCGAGAGTAAAATCGGAGAGATTGACTTCAACTACGTTTGGCTTGATTCAGATCAGGTTTGGAGGATCGGAAGCGATCCTGAGGAGGGTGTCCCGATCGAATGGACGGGCCGGCCGGGGTGGTTTACCGGAACTCCGGTCGTTCTTCGTGTGGTGGATGGCAAAATCCAGCAGTTGTTGTCCGGGGATGAATTACTTCAGGGCGTATTCACCGATGGTTGAGTTGGCACAACAGAAACGGACGATGGACTGGCAAAGGTCGCAAAGGGGACGATCCGGTAATCGGTCACTTCGCTCGTCAGTTCGAAGCCGTTTTGCCTTCACCCTGGTCGAATTGGCCGTCGTGATGACAATTGTTGCCATATTGATTTCGCTCAGCACCGTCGGCATTCAGGCCGCACGTGCCGTCGCTAGACGGATGCAGTGCCAGAACAATTTGCGTCAGCAAGGCCAGGCGATCATCGCATTCGAAGCAACCTACCGCTTCGTGCCGGGCAACGGTGGACCGATCGATGGAAATGTTGTGCGTCCCGCGCATGAAGGCATCCAACCGGGGATGCTACAGTATCCGAACGAGCGCTGGCGTGCTTGGGGAATCGGTGACCCCAGTTACCCCGTTGACAAGCAACCAGGGCCTTGGTCGTACTCTATTTTGCCGTACGTCGAACAGTCAGCCCTTTTTGAAGAGCCTGTTTACGACGCCGTTCTGTCATTCTACCGATGCCCTGATCGTCCCAGAGATCCGCCCGCCACGCCGGGCGAGGACTTTTACGGAAAGTACATCGGGGGGAATCATCGGTATGCCAAGTTCGACTATGCCGGAAATTCGAACGTTTTCAAAAACCTGCCCGATCGTATGAAGCTGGCAGACATCAACGATGGCTTAAGTCAGACGGTTTTCGTTGCGGAGAAGGCCCATAATCCTCTGGTACAAGTCGCCGAATCCTGGTATTTCGACGAGCCACCCTGGATTGGTGGCAGCCACGGAACGGCGCGGGATGGCATCGATATTTTCCGGGATGCGACGGATATCGGTGTCGGCGACTTTTGGGGATCAGCTCACGCGGTGGGGATTCATGCCGTGTTCGGTGACGGCCATGTGGAATTGGTGTCCTATGACGTGGACAAAGATGTCTGGCCGGCCATGCTAACGACCAGCGGTCGAGATCACCATTGATGGGGGCTGTTTGGCATCGATCGTTGAAATCGACTTGGGGCAGTGCTTGCTTACTTCTACTTGTTGCCTTTTCAGCCGTGCTCTGGGCGCAATCGCAAAGGGCGCTGTTTCCCTTTTCCGGCGATAACCAGCACCTACGTTCGCTACAATTCGGTGCCCAAAGCCGTAACATTGCTCAAGCGATTTTGCGGGGCGAAGGGTATTCCAATCCTTTCGACGAACCGACGGGGCCGACCGCCTGGATGGCTCCCGTCATGACCTACCAAGTGTTACTCGTGTTCTGGCTCTCGGAACCGATGCCGTCCGCCGCGCTTCCGCTCATGTCAGCGTTTCAAGCAATGGAGTGTTTGTTCTTTGTATTTGTGACTTTCCGACTCGCGTGTGAGATGACAAGCCCCCCTGTTGCTGCTGCATCAGTCGGCGTTTTTCTGTTGGCTTATCGTGAGCACCTGTTGTTGACCACGAACGACACCATGGTCGCGGTGCCGGCGATGACAATCGCTCTGGGCACGTTGCATCAGGTTTCGAATCGTTGGAGTTACCCATCGAGCTTCTTGCGTGGGGTGGCTGGGGGATTCGTCTGGTTGTGCTCGCCGGCGATCGGCTTTGCGTGGACAATGACGCTACTGTGGTGGCGAGGTCGATCCTGGCGCTCACTGATCGCAACCATGATCGGTGCAATCTTGACCGTGTCGCCATGGCTGATTCATTGCCATCGATCATTGGGACACATTGTACCGATCAAATCGAACGCTGGATTCGAATTATGGCAATCACAAGTCGTCGACGATGATGGCCTTTTGGATGGGGCGACCATGACCCGGCACCCGAATCGAATTGGTGGAGCGGTTCATCGCGCTCGGATTCGCGAAATCGGAGAAGTCGCGTTTTGCAGAGAAAAAATGTGGCAAGCGATCGACGCTATCAAGGACCAGCCGCTTGACTACTTGTCGCGTGTGGCTAGGCGTGCATTGGCAGCCTTGGTTATTCCGTCGCGTCAAGATTCGGTCAGCTCGAACGGGCCATCGGTTCGCTATCCCATCGCTGCCTTGCGGTTGGCCGTATTGGGTTCTTTTGTCTTGAGTTTAATGGTTGTGTCCTACCATTTGTCCAAGCTTTTTCAAGTCGCTTGTTGGTTGTGGCTGCTGACATTGCTGCCGTACGTGTTGACGAGTGTTTTGGAGCGTTATGTTGCTATGACGATCCCGGCTCAAGTCCTGATCCTTTGTGAGGGCTGCAATATCGTCGTCGAGCGTTTTCAGCTGTTCCGCAACGGTAGGTAGATTGACTCATCCCAATCGAGTTCCGTCGAAGCGAGTCGACGGTCGACGCTGCCCATCCGGCTTGCCAGCCGCGGTAGGCATTTAAAGCTCAACCAACGCCCCGCCGCAGCTGCTGCCCGCGCCCGCGGTGCATCCGTAGCAATGTTCACCCGTGGCAATCTTTCTTGCCGCCAGTTCGTCGAGCGTGACGTCCCACAATTTCGTCGCGGCGTGCTTGGGGACCGGCAACTTCAATGCGTGATTGAAATCGCAGTCGTAGATCTGACCCTGGCTGTCGATGTGGATCGCGTGGCGACACATCAATCCGTCGACCGTCGAAGGATTGAACGAATCGACCAGCAGGTTCATGTATTCGTCGAGCTTGCCGGAACGTCGCAGCGAATCTTTCCAACGCCGGATCGGCATGTTCGTGATCGTCCACAATTCATTGAACACGATGTCATGCCGCTGTTTCAGCTCGCGTCGATAGTCTTCGGCCAATGACGCCTGCGGTGGTGGCAATGAGGCACCGGTCGGGTTGTAAACGAGATTCAGCTTGAGTGCCGGGTCGCGTCCGTAGCCGACCGCGTTGAGTCGTTGCAGTCCTTCCACGGAGCCTTCGAAAGCATGGTAGCCTCGCTGTTTGCGAACGTTTTCTTCCAGGTAGCACGGCAACGAGGCGACCACTTCGACGTCGTGTCGGGCAAGGAAGGTCGGCACCCAGGAAAAGTCGGCTTCGTTTTCCGGGCCACGGTAGCCGATGACGGTCGGATTGCAGCGATCCATGACGTGGAAACCGGACGCTTTGCACCCGGCCACCAGATCGCGGAAATGCGGATTCATCTCCGGACTACCGCCGGTCAAATCGACGGTTTCGATCCCAGGATTTTCCCGAAGCCATTTCAAAACGCGGTCGACCGTCTCACGGCTCATGTTTTCATGACCGCCGCTGCGTCGTGGCGACGATTCGACGTGACAATGGGTGCAAGCCAAGTTGCAAACCAAACCGACGTTGATCTGCAGCGTCTCGATGCGAGCGGCGGCATGCAAACCGCTGCCGCCGATGCGGGCATCGAAACTCGGGACCTGAGCGATCGGTAGCGTGAAAGTGGGCGAATGCGACACCTCAGCAGCATCCCCCGCCTTGGTAATGCCACGTCGACCCCGTGACGGTCAGATCGTCGCGGGCCAGCAAGGCCAACGCTTCCGCCGTCTTGTCGCACACGGACGCCGGGACGTTCTTTCTCAATTGGTGGCCTTTGCCGTCGTCAAAGGACTCGTCGACTCCCGTGTACGTGGCGGTCTTTCCCGTAAAAATGCACGGCCCGTCCTCGGGGACGGGCGTCTTGATCGCGGCGACTTCGACGGTTTCCAACAAGACGTCTTCGTCCAAGCCGTGGCCGGTCGCATCGAGCATCCGGTAAGGGCTCCGCTTGCGCACTTCGATGCTGCCGAATCCTGCGTCGACGATCCGCTGCAAATAGTCATCCAGTTTCAAGCATCCCGACAGACAGGCCGCCCTCAACGCGTCGTCGTCGATCAAGTGCCGGGGGAGATCGACCGGCGTGATCGGATCCGACATGACCAAGCGACCGCCGCCTCGCAAGACACGGAAGACCTCGGACAGTGCCCGTTGCAGATCACCGTCGGTCTTGAAAATGTTGAACAAGCAGTTCTGGGCCGCAAAGTCGACGCCGAAGTCGTCCACGGGCAGTTGCAAAGCGTCGCCGTCGCGAATGTCCACGAAGGACGGATCGAACCAATCGTTGATCCGCGCGGCCGATTCCAAATTCCGTCGAGCGGATTCCCGCATCTCGGCGACCGGATCGATCCCGATCACGCCGCCGGGTTTTCGGCAAAAGTAGGCCAATTGCAATGCTTCCAATCCTCCACCGACGCCGACGTACAAGGCCGTTTGGTTGGGCCGCATGTCCTGCGGATGAACCGTGCTGCCGCAGCCGTAATTCATGGCATGCATGGCATCGGGGATGTGCAGACCGGGCAAGTAGGTGGCCGCCTGAGAAACGCAGCACAGATCCGTCGCCGGTTCCAATGCGGCTCGGCGATAAACGTCTTGAACGGTTGCGTGATAGTCGGTCTCGGGCGATTTCATTCGGCAAATCCTTGTGTCAACTTTTACAGAACTCCGCCGGGCGGACGTCGGGGCGGTTCGGTGTTCGACGACGCCCCGTCGATTCGTGGTCGACGTGGTCATTCGACTCGGGGGCGGCGTTCTTCCAGCCACGGCATTTCGGGCACCCGATCGGGGTGTTGCTCGGCCCAGTCCGGCGTTTCGAACCAACGCAGCGGAGAGTACCTGGGGTAGCTCTCCCAGACCTCGGCGGCCTCGGGGTCGGTCAACCGGAGATCATCGGTGCGGGTCAAATAGGTTTGCAGTTGCCGACGCAGACGTCTTCGCTGCTGAGAAAATTTCGGGTCGTTGATCAGATCATTCAAACATCCGGGATCGTCGATCACGTCATACAGTTCTTCTTGGGGACGAAGTCCGACGGCGGCTTGGAATAACGCTTGAACGTCGTCGTCGTCAAGGTGTTCGATCATGTATTGCAAGGTCGGGCCGTCGTCGATGTCATGATAGCCTCCGTGGGGCGGACCGAGTTCCGATCGGGCGACCGAACCGTCGCGACGGTACCGAACCGAAGCGAATTTTTGCGGGGTGCCCGCCGGCCAACGTTCGGGTTTGAAGTTACGGATGTACAAGAAGCGATCGTCGCGGACGCAGCGGCTGGGGTAGGACAGCGTGTCGAATCGCGACGAGGAATGTCGTTCGCGTCCGCTGTAGGCTTGGTTTTCCAAGTTCGCGACCTGGGACGCGTCACGCATGGCCGGCAACAGGTCTTGGCCGTTCAGGGTGCCGGCACCCTTGGGCGTGACGCCGGCTGCCGAAAAAATCGTCCGCGTGACATCGATAAGCGACACCGGTTTCTTGATGACGCCGCCGGCGGGAACGGACGCGGGCCAGGCGATCGCCAGCGGCATGTGAATGCCATACTCATACAAATTCGCTTTGGCACGCGGGAAAGGCATTCCGTTGTCACTGGTGACGATGACCAGGGTGTTTTCCAGTTCGCCGTGATCTTCTATAAATTCCAGCATGCGTTGCAAATGCGAATCGAACCACTGGATCTCATACAAATAGTCCGCCACGTCCTCGCGAACCGCTGGCGCGTCGGGTAAGAACGGGGGGACTTCCTCGGCCGAGACGACCACATCGTTCTTGCGGCCGATGCCGGAGTCGTAACCGCGGTGCGTTTCGTGGCCGCCGTACCAGAAACAGAACGGCTGATCGGCGTCGCGATCGGCCAGGAAATCTTGAAAGTTCGCCGCGTAGTCTTTATCGGAGACGCCCCGGGGGGCTTTCAGTTTTCGGTCGTTGTAAGGCTTGCCGGCGGGGTTGTGCGGCCAGCCCGGGTGCTTGCCCGGCCCCCAGCCTTTGCCGGTCGATCCGACGTGGTAGCCGGCTTGTTCCAACTGCGTCGTGTAGACCGGCAGATCGGCGGGAAACGAAGAGGCGTGGGTGCCGGCCGGTCCGATTTCCCAGATCTCGCGGCCGGTCAAGAACGCGGCTCGCATGGGCGAACAGCCCGGTGCCGGTGTGACGGCGGCGTCGAAACGTACGCCGGCGGCGGCGATGCGATCGAACCCCGGCGTGCTGATCGCCTCGTAGCCGTAGGCCGACGCGTGCGGGTACGACTGGTCGTCACAGATCGCCACCAGGATGTTCGGCCGGGCCGGCGGATCGGCAGCGGCGGCGGTGCGAACGAGCAGGCTGGTCAGGAGGACCAGGTTGCTAAACAGGATGACGAACAACAGCGGACGACCGTTCATGTCAGTGAACCAAACGTGGAGAACCGGAAAGGGGAATCGCCCGGCGACGGGCGAGACGGCGGATCGGAAAGTCTCGCATTGGCATCGCAAGCTCCGTTGGTAGCATACTGGGATCGGGGATCCGTTTCACCCGATTCCGCTTGACGATTTCCGCACCGCCATTTCCGCGGCGACATGACGACCCGAACTTTCCCGCCGCCGCCGCTTCGCATCGGAGACTTGATCGTCGATCCGCCGATCCTGCAGGCGCCGATGGCCGGGTTCACCAATGCCGCGTTTCGCCAAATCGTCCGCCGGTTCGGCGGATCGGGACTGTTGGCGACCGAGATGGTCAACGCCCGCGGATTCGTTTGGATGGACGAAAACGAGGCCGAGCACCCCGATCGCTTGTGGGGCGTCGCCGACGAACCGCGTCCCTTGGCGGTCCAAATCTGGGACAACGATCCCGAAACGATGGCCAAGGTCGGCCGTCGGTTGGCCGAGGAATACAAGGTCAGTGTCGTCGACATCAATTTCGGTTGCCCGGTACGGCAGGTTACCGAGAAGGCGCACAGCGGCAGCTACCTGTTACGCGAACCGGATCGGATGTTCGCGATCATCAGCCGCTTGGTGAAAGTCTGCTCGCCGACGCCCGTGACCGCGAAAATTCGTTTGGGTTGTTCGCCGGAGAACATCAACGCCAACGAGATCGCGCGGGTCGTGGAGGAAGCCGGGGCCGCGGCGCTAACCGTTCACGGCCGGACGGCCAAGGACATGTTCCGGGGGCACGCGGACTGGGATCGAATCAGCGAGATCAAGTCGCACTTGAAACGGATCCCGTTGATCGGCAACGGCGATCTGGACACGGCCGACAAAGTCGTCACGGCTTTCAAAACCTACGACGTTGACGGGGTGATGATCGCGCGGGCGTGTCTGGGGCGGCCGTGGTTGTTCGCCCAAGCCGCCGCGGCGCTCCGCGGCGATCCCGTGCCGCCCGAACCGACGTTGGCCCGGCAACGCGACGTCATGCTGGAACACTACCAACTGGTGACCGAACGATTCGGCGAAGAAAAGGGCACCGTGCTGATGCGGAAATACGCGTGCTGCTACGCCCAGGGCAAAAGGGGGGCGAGATTTTTCCGCAGTCACGTGGCGGGCGTCAGCACGGCCCGTGAGTTTTACAGCGTCGTGGAGGAATTCTTTCCGGTCGACGCGGATCACCCGATCAGTCCTTTGACGTAAGCCGAAAAGCCGGTCATGTCCGCGGGAAGATCTTCCGGGCCGATGATCAGCGGTCCTACTTCCTCTTTCCGGGGGTGCAAACCGTGGCTGCCGCGGACCAGCGTGGGGTCCAGCGGAACGACGTCCATCTTGTATCGCAGGCCCAGCTTTTTTTGGGCGACGCGAAAGACCGCGCGAGTCGTACTGGTCTTGAACAACTCGCAAGGGTCGTATCCCGGTTTGCGGTGGATGTCGACGGTCCGAGCGAAATCGGGAGCTTGAGCGTCGTCCAGCCAGTAGTAGTACGTGAACCAAGCGTTCGGTTCGGCCAACGCGATCAATTCGCCACTGCGGTCGTGGTCCAATTCCAAATTGTCCGGCGTGAACACCGAGTCGACGCCCGGGGTCTTTTCCAGCAGGTCGCGGACGGTGGGAAGGTCCGCGGGGCTGCGGACATAAACGTGGGCGAGTTGATGATCGGCGACCGCGAAAGCGCGGGATTCACCGGGCAGCATCATTTCGCCGAACGGTCCGTCGCGGACCTCGACGAGGCCGGCTTGACGGAGGATCCGGTTCAGGTGGACGGGGTTGTCGACGACGCCCAGCCCGTATTCCGAAACGACGACGACGGTCGCCCCGATCGACTCGGCCGCTTCGATGACCCGGGCGGCACAGCCGTCGACTTCTGCGACTCGTGCCGGGTCATGATCGGGAAAGCGTTGGTAGTCGTAGTCCAGGTGCGGCAGGTAACACAGCGTCAGCGATGGACGCTTTTCACGGATCACCGTGGCGGTGGCGCTGGCGATCCAATCGCTGGACGAAAGACCCGCCGCCGGCCCCCAAAAACCGAAGAACGGAAACGGGCCGTGCGTGGCGACCAAGTCACAACCGGTTTGGTCAATGATGTCGAACACCTTCGACCCGTCGCAGCCGTAATGGGGCTTGGGCGTCGCGTAGTATTTCACCGACGAACTTTGGTTGAACCACCAAAACAGGTTCGCCGTTTCCACGCCGTCGTAAAACTTTTCACCCTGGACCAACGAATTGGCTTGTTGCCAGAATCGGATCTCTTGCGTGTCGCGATAGAACCAGCCGTTGCCGACGATGCCGTGGTCGCGGGGCGGCAGCCCGGTCAACATCGTCGCTTGGCAAGTCGACGTGACCGCCGGCAACGGGCTTTGCCAAGCCGCCGCGGCGTAACCGCCGGACGCGGCGAGTGCCGAAACCCGTGGTGCGTGAGCGAGCAATTCCGGCGTCAGTCCGACGACGTTGATGATGCAAAGTGGTTTCACGTTTGATCCACGCGTTTCAGTTCGCCCGACTTGTAGCGTCCCCAATACTGATCGAGTTGACGCTTGACGATGCCGCTCAACAGGAACACGCCCAACAGATTCGGAAAACTCATGCCCAGGATCATCAAGTCGCTGAAGGTCAGGATGTTGCCGCGGGTCACGACGCTACCCAAGAAAGTGAAGACCAGGAACAACAGCTTGTAGGCGATCGACGTTCTTTCGCCGAACAATTGCACCCAGCATCGTTCGCCGTAGTACGACCAGCTGATGCAGGTCGAGTACGCGAACAACACCACGGCAAAGTACAAGACGTATCGGAACCAGTCATGGCCGCCGTTGATGAAGGCGTACAGCGTGACCTTCGCGCCCTGATCGTTGGCGATCGCTTCGGCCATCTCGGGGGCTTGGTAAGCGCCGGTGACGATCACGACCAACGCGGTGATGGTGCAGACGACCACGGTGTCGATGAAAGGTTCCAGCAGGGCGACGATGCCTTCGCTGACCGGTTCATCAGTTCTCGCGGCGCTGTGCGCGATCGCGGCCGATCCGACTCCCGCTTCGTTGCTGAACACGGCGCGTTTGATGCCGATCACCAGCACGCCCAAGAAACCGCCGAATGCGGCTTGGGGCGAGAAAGCTTCGGTGAAGATGGTCGCCGCCGCGGCGGGAACCTCTGATGCGTTACGAATCAGAATGTAAACCGCCGCACAGACATACAGCAGGCACATCGCCGGGACGATACGGCCGGCAACCGCGCCGATCGACTTGATGCCGCCGATGATGACCAGGCCCACGGCGATCGCCATGACCACGCCGTAGACCCAAGGGTGATCGTTGATGATCGGCACGTCGGCACGGACCGCTGACAAGGATTGCCCGACTTGAAAGGCATTCCCGCCGCCGAAACTGGCACCGATGCACAGGATCATGAACAAGATCGACAGGACACTGCCCAACGGACCGAGTTTCAAATCCGTCAGGCCGGTCTTTAGGTAACGCATCGGTCCGCCGAGAACGTGACCGTCGGCGTCGCTGACGCGGTACAGCTGGCCGAGGGTGCATTCGGCGAACTTGCTGGTCATGCCCAGAAAGCCGACCAGGATGATCCAAAAACAGGCCCCCGGGCCGCCGGTGCCGATCGCGATCGCGACGCCGGCGATGTTGCCCAGGCCGACGGTCGCCGAAAGGGCGGCGGCCAGTGCCTGAAAGTGCGAAACCTCCCCCGGTTCGTTCGGGTCGTCGTACACGCCACGGGTCAAGTCGATCGCATGGCGGAAGGCACGAAAATTGATGAAGCCCATCCGCAGCGTCAGAAAAGTCGCGCCGAAAAAGAGCCAGACGACGACGAAGGGGATCGAAATGCCGTCAGGGTATCGTTCGGTTTGCAGCCAGCCTTGCCGAACCAGTTCTCCCGCGGCATCGGTGCGGGGGCCGGTAAAAAAATCGAAAAAGATGACGCTCAGCAGCGGGCTGACCAGATAATCCCCGAACCACACATCGACCGTCTCGATCCACCTGGGTTTGCCCGTCTCGGTCGCTCGGTTCGCCGGCGGCGGGGTCGACGAGGTCTCGGCGGCATCGGGACCTGAAGGATCGGAAAAGGTCGCTTCGGGATCGGGTCGATCGGGATCGGCCGGCGCAACGACTTGATCCGAGGACGTCGGCACGTCGTCTTGGCCGCTGCAAGGCACCGTCATCGTCAGCCATGACAGGCAAACGAGCAGCGGGATGGCGGCGAAGGACCGGGGAAATAAAGCAAGCGTGGACGGCATCATGCGTCGGACTCTTGTCAGGCGGAAAGAAGTTGACCGGGGCTCGCGACGTGGCCCTTTGCGGACGTAAACAGGGTCGCCTGGTCGACAGAATAGCGTCAAACCGGCCGATTCGGGGACTCGATGATCGCCTGGGCAAGCGGCCCGGTCGTCCCCGGCGGCCCGGTCGCCCCCGGCGTGACGATCGTCTTGCTCGTGACACGCCTCTTTTTCGGGCGCCCGTTCTGACCGGCCAACGTTTTGACCGGCCAACGTTTTCCCAGGCCAACGTTTTCACGGGCCAACGGGATCGCTCGACCGCCAAGAAGAAAAGTGGTCAGGCGCGGGCTCGAACCGCGGACACCGGCCTTTTCAGGGCCGTGC
>CAYVRC010000163.1:0-14090 GCA_964453205.1 uncultured Pirellulaceae bacterium
GGATGAGCGGGACGAGTTACGGGACTTGCGTGCTCCACATTGCACCGGAGAGTGCCGCGGGCGGCCCGTTGGCGTTGGTCCGAACCGGCGACATGATCGAAATCGACGTGCAAAATCGAAGCATACATTGGGACATCGACGCGGCCGAACTGGAACGCCGGAAAGCTTCCGCACCGCCCCCCAAGGAACCACCGCCACGCGGTTACGGGCGACTGTACGCCAAACACGTCACGCAAGCCGATCAGGGCTGTGACTTTGATTTTCTGGCCGGACGATCGCCCGGCGAAGAACCCGCGATTCATTAGCCATCGGACTTTTCGAACTCGACCGTTTAACCCAGTGAAGTACTCATGAAGACCACGCCATTTGATCCCGAACACCTTGCCAAAAGCGTTTTCGCCGTGCCGCCGCTGGCCCGCGATGCGGACTATGTCATCGACGGTGACGAGAACGACAAGCTCATTCGGCATTTGGAAGCCGGTGGCGTTCGCTCGTTGCTGTACGGCGGCAACGCGGTCCTGTATCACACGCGACTGAGCGAATACGAGGACCTGATGTCGATCATCAGTGACGCGGCGGGCTTCGAAACCACCGTCGTTCCATCGGTCGGGCCGTCGTTCGGCGTCGCCATGGATCAGATCGAAGTGCTGAAAGACTACGCGTTTCCCACCGTGATGCTGTTGCCATCCCGCGACATCGTCGACCAAGTCGGCATCGCGACGGCGGTCAAGACGATCGCTCATGCGTTGGGCAAGCCCGTCGTGCTGTACATCAAGTTCGACAACTGGTTGGACCCCCGCATCGTCCGGGCCCTGCACGACGATGGCGTTATCAGTTGGATCAAGTACGCGGTGGTGCGTGAAGATCCGCGACAGGATGATTATCTAAAATCTTTGCTGGACGTGTTCCCCGCCGAGCGGATGGTCAGCGGAATCGGCGAACAACCGGCCATCGTTCACCTTCGCGATTTCGGCATCACCGGCTTCACCAGCGGTTGCGTTTGCGTCGCGCCGGAGCGTTCGATGGCCATGCTCGGTGCGATCCAGGCGGGTGAATTCGAAACGGCCGAAGAGCTGCGCCGGTCGTTCAAACCCTTGGAGGACTTGCGAGATTCGATCAACCCGATTCGCGTGTTGCACCACGCCGTCGAACTGGCCGGCATCGCCAAGACCGGGCCGATCCTGCCGATGCTCAGCGAGCTGGGCGAAGACCATCTCGCCCAAATCCGACGTGCCGTCGGCGTCGTCCAAGACGACCAGGCGTTGACGTCATGAATCGGGTCATGGATGCCGAAACCCGGGTCTCCGGCGAAACCATCTTGTACCGTGACGGCGTTTTGGACTTGCTGGATCAAACCCGACTGCCCGTGACGCTCGCCCGGCTGCACTGCACCACCGTCGCCGAAACGCACGAGGCGATTCGGCGTTTGGTCGTTCGTGGCGCCCCGGCGATCGGCATCGCGGCGGCGTACGGCGTCTTGCTGGCCGGCGGTCCGTCGTCGAGTCACCGGCCGACACGGGACGATTACGCCGCGGCGATGGAATCCCTGGCGACCAGCCGACCGACGGCGGTGAATCTGTTTTGGGCACTCGATCGGATGCGGGACGTCATGAACGCGCACGCCGACGACGCGACCTTGGCGGATCGTTTGAAAAGCGAAGCGGTCGCGATCCACGAGGAAGACCGTGACACCTGTCGCCGGATCGGACGGCACGGAGCCGAGCTGCTGCGGAGCTGCGCGAACGTCCTGACGCATTGCAACGCCGGTGGCTTGGCGACGTCGATGTGGGGGACCGCGCTGGCACCGATCTATCACCTGCATGCCGAAGGCCGATCGTTACACGTGTACGCCGACGAGACGCGGCCGCTGCTGCAAGGCGCGCGACTGACCGCCTGGGAACTGGTCAATGCCGGCGTGCCCGTCACCGTGCTGACCGATTCGATGTCGGGCGGTTTGATGCGCCGCGGCGGCGTCGACGCGGTCATCGTCGGCGCCGACCGAATCGCGGCCAACGGTGACGTGGCCAACAAGATCGGGACTTATCCGCTGGCGGTCTTGGCAAAGCATCACGGGGTTCCGTTTTACGTCGCCGCGCCGACCAACACGTTCGACGTGACGCTCGATCACGGCGACCTGATTCCGATCGAGCAGCGTGATCGCGATGAAGTGGCTCGGCCCGGTGGGGTCCGATTCGTTCCCGAGGCCGCCCAGGTCATCAACCCGGCCTTTGACGTCACGCCGGCGGACCTGATCGCCGCGATCGTCACCGAGCGCGGCGTGATCCGGCACCCCGACAGCCGCGCCGTCGCGGAGCACCTTCTCAGACCCGCGTGACCAGACTTGTCACGCCGCGGTGCGATAGTCTTGGTGTCGCCGAAAGGGCCGGGTGCGATCATGAGACTTCGGACGTCTCAGATTGAAACCGGCTTGATCGGAATTGGGACGAATCGAGAACGCAGATTGACGGTTTTGCGACCAATCAACGTTGCTAGCAAATGAAACGGGAAGCAGGAAACTTTAACCTTTTCGGCAAGAAACTTGAACAAAAGCGAGTTTGCCGCAAACATTTTCTCGGTCCCCTTCGTTTCATCTGCCGGAGCGTCAGAACTGGCATGACGTTCGCAGATCCGCTCCCTCGACAACAACGGCGTGATGTCGAGTATTCATGCCTTTACAAGAATCGTAAGGACACCCTCAGGGAAGGAATTTCAAATGTTGGTACTTAGCCGAAAAGTTGGAGAGAAACTGGTCATTGGTGACAACGTCGTCTTGACCGTCAATCGGATCACTGGAAACCGCGTCGCGATCGGAATCGAAGCCCCCCGCGAGGTGCCCATCGTGCGTGGCGAGTTGGCCAAGTGGGAGGTCGCCAAATCGGCTGATTCGCCCAACGCGTTGAGCATGGAAGAAATGTCGGGCGTTTCGATCGCCAGTCAGCCCAACAGCTAGGCGACGGGACCACCGGGTTCAGCCGACCGTGAAACCGAGTCGGCTGAGCGTAATTTTGCCCGCGAAGCATTGATCGACGTCCCGCCCGGGTTCTCGCGGCCGGGCTTGAAAGTTCATCCCGAACGTCACGGCACCGTCGGCGTGGGTGACTTCCCGGGCGTGGGGCCGCACGTCGACTTCGCACTGGACGATTTCCGGAACCGGACCGTCTGGATCGACGGCCGGCAGGTTGACGTTCCACAGGGGCGTCGGGTGGACGGTTTCCCGAGCGGTCTGCCGGAATTCGCCCAGAATCTCGCGTGTCCACGTGGGGACGTGCAGCCAAGTTTTCTTCATGTCGGGCCGGCGGTAATGAGAGATCGCCATGGCGGGGATTCCGTGGGAGGCGGCTTCTCGCGCCGCCGCGAAGGTGCCGCTGACCAGCAGGTCCACACCCAAGTTGGCTCCCGCGTTGACGCCCGAGAGCACCGCGTCGATGCCGTGCGACATCGCGAAAGCCCGGACGCAGTCGACCGGCGTGCCGTCGACGCTGTAATGATCCACGTCGACACGCTTGGTCATCAGTCCCCGGCCGGTCGTCACGCTGTGACCGCATTCGCTGCGACCACGGTCCGGCGCGGCGACCAAGATCGAATCGCCCGGCGACAGCGCCGCGCGGACACTTTCTATCAGCGCCGCCAATCCCGGTGCGTCGATGCCGTCGTCGTTGGTCAGTAGAAATTTCACCCCGTCTCCCGAGTCGGCGCGAATCGAATTAGGATTCTTGCCATGAATAAAACGAATGTGGCTATTGTTGGTCTAGGGACCGTCGGAACCGGCGTGGCCAAACTGTTGTTGGATCACGGCGATCGAACCGCTCGACACGCCGGGAGGACGCTGTGGCTGAAAAAAGCCGTCGTGCGAAGTTTGGCCAAACCCCGCGGCGTCGATCTGCCCGCCGGCGTGGCCACCGCTGACCTGAACGACGTCCTGAAGGATCCCGAAATCACGGTGGTCGCCCAGTTGATCGGGGGCTTGGAACCGGCTCGCACGATCATGCTTCAATTGATGGAAGCGGGCAAGGACATCGTCACGGCGAACAAGGCGTTGCTGGCCGAACACGGGCCGGAATTGTTCACGCGGGCACGGGAATTGGGACGCAGCATCGCTTTCGAAGCCGCCGTCGCCGGGGGCATTCCGATCGTCGCCAACATCAGCCAGTGTTTGTCGGCCAATCAGATTCAGACGCTCGAAGGCATCCTGAACGGCACCAGTAACTTCATCGTCAGTCAGATGGAGCGGCACGGGTCCGCTTATGAAGACGTCGTTCGCAAGGCCCAGGAACTCGGGTACGCGGAAGCCGATCCGGCGATGGACGTCGACGGGACCGATGCCGCGCAGAAACTGGCGATCTTGGCCCATTTGGCCTTCGGTGCCACGATCCATTGGTCGGACATTCCCCGGACGGGCATCGACGGCCTGGATCCGATCGACTTGAAATATGCGCGAGAACTCGGCTATCGGATCAAGCTGTTGGCGATCGCCGAGCAGGCCGACGACGGGTTGGAGCTTTCCGTCGCGCCGACGCTGGTCCCCGTCGGCACACCGCTGGCCGAAGTCCGGGACGCTTACAACGCGATCCGCGTCGTCGGTGACGCGGTCGGTCCCGTTTTCTATCACGGGCTGGGCGCGGGCCAGATGCCGACCGCTTCGGCGGTCGCCGCCGATCTGATTGACACCGCCGTGGGCAGGACCGCGATCACTTTCCAGACGTTGGCGTATTTCACCTCCGATCACCCGGCACGGACCAAGCAACGCGACGTCGATTCCCTGGCCGGGCGGTTTTACCTGCGTTTGACCGTGGGCAACCATCCCGGATCGTTGGCCGCGATCGCCGACGTGTTGGCGAAGCATCAGATCTCGATCTCGTCGGTGATCCAACACGAGAACTCGGAAGATCTTTCCGCCTGCACCGCGGAGTCGGTCCCCCTGGTGATCATGACCCACCCGGCCAGCGAGGGTGCCGCGCGGAACGCGACCGCAAAGATCGAAGCCCTGCCGATGGTCCAAGGTGAGGTGGTGCGACTGCGGGTCAAAGACTAACGGCTGTTCGCGTCGATCCCGTCCGGTGGAGGGATTCCGTCCGTTTTGGGGCTCGAGTCGGTCGACTTCGTCCGCCCCCGCCACATTTTGGGGGCTAGGTTTGCCTAGCGTGTTGGCGTTCGGCGAGGGCTGCGCCGTCGGCACGGACAAAACCGGCAAAATCGAAACGTCCCACCCACCGAAACGGCGCTTCCGCGTGATTCACGTCCAACACCTGATCAAGACCTACGAGGATTTGCATCGCGGCCGATTCGTTGCCGTCGATCGCGTCTCATTCACGGTCCGGTCGGGTGAGATTTTCGGATTGCTCGGTCCCAACGGAGCCGGCAAGACGACGGTGCTGCGGATCCTGAGCACCGTTTTGGCCCCCACATCGGGCATCGCCACCGTCGCCGGGTACAACGTCGAATCGGATGCCGCCGACGTCCGCCGGTGCATCGGGTTCGTCAGCAACAACACCGCGATTTACGAACGCATGACGGCCTGGGAGATGGTGGAGTACTTCGGCCGCTTGCACGGGATGGGGAAAGACTTGCTGCGGGTACGGTTGGAAACCCTGTTCGACCAGCTTCGCATGAACGATTTTCGTGACGTTCCGGGCTCGAAGATGTCCACCGGCATGCGGCAAAAGGTTTCGATCGCTCGCGCGATGGTTCACGATCCTCCGGTGTTGGTTTTCGACGAAGCCACGCTGGGACTGGACGTTCTCGTCGCCCGCAATTTGCTGGGCGTGATTCGAACGCTGCGAGATTCCGGCAAGTGCTTGATTTTTTCGACACACATCATGAGCGAAGTCGAAAGGCTTTGTGACCGCATCGCGATCATGCACCGCGGTCGGATTTTGGATACCGGAACGCTGGGCGAACTGACAGAGCGTCACAGCCAAGACGATTTCGAAGAATTGTTCTTCGGGCTGCTCAGTCGGCACGAGCAGAACGATCGCGAAGAAGCGAGCTTCGCCGGCCTTTCCTCGGGCCCACCCGATGGAGACACCGACATCAGTGACGCGTCCGACACGCACGAAGGAGCGACCGCGTGACGAACACCGCCCAGCAGAAACGACGTCGCGCCTTGTTGGCCGACCGACCCCGATTGTCATCGATCGTGTTGATTTACACGCGTGAGATGCGTGATCAATTGCGTGATCGACGGACGCTGTTCACGATCGCGATCCTGCCGATCTTGCTGTACCCGCTGGTCGGCATGCTGTTGTTGCAGATCGCCCAGTTCACGCGTCAGCACCCGACGACCGTCTGCGTCGTCGGACGCGACCATTTAGAAAATCTTCCACCGCTGTTGGCGGATGCGGAATCGTTCGACGAGGACTTCGTCGACGACGCCGTGCCGACGGAGGTCGTTTCGTACACGTGGGAGGATGCCGCTGCGGCGCCGGGTAAAGACCATTTCCCGAATTCCGAGACCTCGGAGAAACAAATCCGCCGCGTCGACTCGCTGACTTCGCTGTGGGTCCGTCGCGGAGATTTCGACGTGGTCCTGGTGTTTCCGCCGGGTTTCGCCGCCTCGGCGTCGACCCCGATGCCGCCGGACGGTCCGCCCGATTCCTCGGAGCGTGCGGAACTGAAACTGCTTTACAACGTCGCCTCGGATCAATCAATGGTCGCGCGTGAACGCGTCGCGGGCATCT
This sequence comes from uncultured Pirellulaceae bacterium, assembly GCA_964453205.1. Lineage (GTDB taxonomy): Bacteria > Planctomycetota > Planctomycetia > Pirellulales > Pirellulaceae > Crateriforma. The sequence goes on from CAYVRC010000163.1 coordinate 6,678, forward strand.
TGAATCGTTGGCGGACCGGATGGGTGCGCGACCGACTGTCGGATTCCGGCGTCGACCTGACCGTCTTGGATCCGTTCGACGTCGCCGACGTGAACATCGCCCCCGAACGGACGCGGGAGTCCGCGTTTTGGAGCAAGTTGTTGCCGTTCGTGATGTTGGTGTGGGCGATGACGGGCGCGTTTTATCCCGCGATCGACTTGGTCGCCGGTGAAAAAGAACGCGGCACGCTGGAAACCTTGCTGTGCAGTCCGGCACTCCGCAGTGAAATCGTGTGGGGCAAGCTCGGCGCGGTGATGACGTTCAGCATGATGACGGCGATCCTGAACGCCGGCAGCATGCTGGTGACCAGTTCGCTGGTGTTCAAGCAGATCGGTGTCGGACCGGCGGGCATGTCGACGATGGGTGCGCCGCCGATCGGGCCGATGCTCTGGTTGCTGGTCGCCCTGGTGCCCCTGTCCGCCCTGTTCAGTGCGTTGGCGTTGGCCGTCGCCGCGATGGCTCGCAGCAGCAAGGAAGGTCAGTATTACTTGATGCCCTTGATGATGGTGACGTTGCCGTTGGTGTTGCTGCCGATGTTGCCCGGCACGACGTTGTCGGCCGGAACCAGCGTCATTCCTGTCACCGGCATGTTTTTGCTTGTGCGTTCGTTGGTCGAAGGTCAATACGTCCATGCGATGGCGCATTTGCCCGTCGTGCTGATCGTCACCGGCGTCTGCCTGTTGATGGCGACCCGCTGGGCACGACGTCAATTCGAAAGCGAATCGGTGTTGTTCGGCGGCGGCGACCAATGGGAACTCAACAGTTGGGTGAAGCATCTGTGGCGAGACCGACAAACCGCCGCGACTCCGGGGCAAGCGTTTGTTTGTGGAGCGATCATTCTGGTGGCTCTGTTTTTCGGAAAGCTGGTGGTCACGAAGATTCCTGAAACGTTCGTCGGGATCTCTCAACTCATTTTGATGCCGCAGATCGGCATGATATTGGCACCGACGTTGTTGATGGCGACGGTGATGACAACTTCGTTGCGGACCAGTCTGCGACTGCGGATGCCCCACTGGACCACCTTGCCGATCGCGGTGGTGATCGGGTTTTCCTTGCACCCGACTTACGTGATGTTGGCCCAGTTCATCAGTTCGGTTTATCCGATCAGCGAACAGGCCGCGGCGGCGATGAAGCCTTTCACCGATCAGATTTCTTCGGCGCCGTGGTTGTCGGTCGTCTTTTTGATGGCCTTGGTGCCGTCGGTTTGTGAAGAACTGGCGTTCCGCGGTTTCATTTTCGGCGGTCTGGTCCGCGAAAACGGCCGCTTTCGTGCCGTCGTCGTCACCGCGGTGATGTTCGGGGTGTCGCACGGCGTGTTGCAACAATCCATCGCGGCGACTTTCATGGGTTTGCTGTTGGGCTGGGTCGCGTTGCGAACGGGCAGCATCCTGCCGTGCATCTTGATCCACTTCACCAACAACATGCTGTCGGTGTCGATGGAGCGAGTGGCGGGATCGGGAAACGCGGCGGGCAATTTGCTGCTGACGCAAACCGCGGCCGGTCCCCAGTATCATCCGTTGTGGGTCGTGGTCAGTCTGTCGATCGCGATCGCATGTTTGTGGTACGTCGGCACCCTCAGTCCGGCCGCCGACGAACAGCAAGCCGATCGTGTGCTCGAGGGATCCCAGCTTTCCGACCCGTCGGCCAGTTTGGCGCCGGCGTCTGCGTGAAGTCTGTCGGCCGAGATCAACCTTGCCGGCCGAAGTTCTGCACACTTGCCGTGTCGCCGACTCCGCTCCGCTAGCGGGTGGCTCGGCCACAGCGGCCCGCCGATCAACAGATGACAGACTGATCAACAGGGGACAGAATCGTTAGACTAACGTTTTCACATTCATCCGCTTGCCGATCCGCCTCGCATCAAGGACCGAAATCGTTATGGCAAAATTTTTCCGTGCAAAGAAACTGGTCATCGCCGCACTCCTGGGGGTCCTGATGAATCACACCGCGACGACGGATGCCCGCGGCGACGAAGGCATGTACTTGTTCAACGACTTGCCGGCGCAGCAGCTTGCCGAGCGTCATGATTTTCAGATCACCCAGGACTGGGCGGATCATCTGCGTTTGTCATCGGTTCGGTTCAACAGCGGCGGCAGCGGATCGTTCGTCTCCAGCGACGGATTGGTGCTGACCAATCATCACGTTGCCAGCGACACGCTTCAAAAGTTATCCACGCCCGAGCGGAATTTGATCGAGAACGGTTACACCGCTCGCACGCTCGACGAGGAATTGAAGGCACCCGATTTGGAGCTGAATCAACTTCATTCGATCGAAAACGTGACCGAGCGTGTCAAGGAAGCGGTTTCCGACGAGGCGTCGACCGAGGAAGCTTTCAAACAACGTCGTGCGGTGATCGCGAACATCGAAAACGAATCTTTCCAGCAGACCGGTTTCCGCAGCGACGTGATCACCCTGTTCGGCGGTGCTCAATATCATCTGTATCGATACAAGAAATACACCGACGTGCGATTGGTTTGGGCCCCCGAAACGGCGGCGGCGTTCTTCGGCGGTGACGCGGACAATTTCGAATACCCGCGATACAACTTGGACGCGACGTTGATGCGAGTTTACGAAGACGGAAAGCCGGCGGAGTTGGAACACCATCTGGCCTGGAGCGACCAGCCGCTGCAAGGCGGTGAACTGGTCTTTGTCAGCGGCAACCCGGGACGGACGCAACGGATTTTCACGGTCGCGGCCTTGGAGTTCCTTCGTGACGACCGTCTTCCCTACATTCTGGACTACTTGCGACGCAAGGAAATCTTGATGCAACAGTTCAGTCTGGAGGGCGCCGAGGCGAAGCGACGGGCGCGGGACGAACTGTTCGGAATCCAGAACGCTCGCAAGGCTTACACGGGAATGTTGGCCGGACTGCAAAACCCGCAGACGATCGTCGCCAAACGCGGACAGGAGGACCGCTTGCTCGCCGCGATCGCGGACAACGAGAAACTGGCGCCGTTGGCGGAGGCTTGGAAGGAAGTCGCCGAAGTGCAGAGCGAAAAAGCGGCGATGCTGCGGGAAACGGTCAACCTGCGAAGCTCGCTGTTCTCGATCGCCTTGAACCTCGTCTTGCTGGGCGACGAAGACTTGAAGTCGAACGATCAGCGACTGGAAGAATTCACCGACGCCGGTCGCGAATCGCTGCTGCAACGTTTGCTGTCGACCGCGCCGCTTTACGACGATTTGGAAACCGTCAAGCTGGCCGACGAACTGGCGCGATTGATCGAATTACGTGGAGCCGACGATAGATTGGTCGCCGAGATTCTGGCCGGCAAAAGTCCACGGGAGCGGGCCGCTGAAATGGTGGCGGGGACGAAAATCGACGAAGTCCCCTTCCGCCAGGCGATGATCGACGGTGGAAAGCCGGCGACGCTGGGCAGTGAGGATCCGATGATCGAACTGGCGCGAACCATCGAACCGGAGTACCGCCGGATTCGTGAAAAGAACGAGAAGATCGAAGAACGTGAACGACAGGCCTACGCCAAGATCACCGAGGCGACGTCCGCCGTCGAAGGCACCGGCGGTTACCCCGACGCGACGTTCACATTGCGTTTGGCTTACGGCGTGGTCAAAGGTTACACCGAAGACGGTCGGCAGGTCCCGCCGACGACGAATTTTGCCGGTGCGTTTCGCCACGCGTCCGAGCACGCGGGCCAAGAAGACTTTGACTTGCCGCAGAGTTGGTTGCAGGCCAAGGAAGAACTGGACTTGTCGACGCAACTGAACTTCGTTTGCACGGCCGACATCATCGGCGGAAACAGCGGCAGTCCCGTCGTCGACCGTGACGGGGCGTTGGTCGGGCTGATCTTTGACGGCAACATCCAAAGCTTGACCGCGGATTACCTGTACACCGACGAACAGGCGAGAGCCGTCAGCGTTTCGGGCGTCGGCATCAAGGAAGCGATCCGAACGATCTATGACGCGAAAGATTTGGCGGAATCGTTGGGACGTTGATACGGATGAACGATTCATTGAAACTTTTTGCGTGGTTGGTGTCGGGGACGACGCTGCCGGCCATGCTGATCGCCTCGCTGGCGCTGTACCCGATCCGCAAGCACGCCATTCGGCTGGGTTTGATGGATCGCCCCGGTGGGCACAAGGGTCACGACAATCCGACGCCCTCGGGCGGTGGGATCGGCGTATGGTTGGGCATCGTGGCGACTTTTGCGATCGCGACGGCGATTCTTTACAGCGATGCTTTGCTGGCACTCTTGTCTGAAAAGGTGGACGAGCGGCTTTCGGTTTACGCCGAGGGCGGACGCAACCGCGTCGAGAGGTTGTGGATGCTGATGGCCGGTGGAACGGTGTTGGTCGTCACGGGGTTCATCGACGATCGACGCGGATTGCCTTGGCAGTCGCGATTGGGCATTCAGTTCGCGGTCGCGGCATTCACGGTTTACGGACTGGGCATCGGCTTGACGGCCTACATCGAAGCGGCCTGGTTGACGAATCTGTTGTCGGTGTTGTGGATCGTGGCGGTGATCAATTCGTTCAACATGCTGGACAACATGGACGGATTGAGCGGCGGTGTTGCTGCGATCATCGCCGCGTCGATGTCGGTGGTGATGTTGACGACGCCGGACCCGGCGACGGCCGCACCGCAGTTATTGGTGGCGGCCTTTTTGTTGGTCGTGCTGGGCGGTTTGCTGGGTTTTTTGTGGCACAACCGACCGCCGGCCAGAATTTTCATGGGCGATACGGGCAGTTACTTGGTCGGCTATTTGATCAGCGTCGCGACGTTGATGACGACGTTTGTCGGCAGCGGCGAAGGTCGTCCCCACGCCGTGCTCGCGCCACTGTGCGCGATGGCGGTGCCTCTTTATGACATGACGACGGTGTTGTGGATCCGTGTCCGCGAGGGACGCAGCCCGTTTCACGCCGACCGTCGGCATTTCTCGCATCGCCTGGTCGATCTCGGCATGACCAGACCGCGGGCGGTGCTGACGATTTATTTGGTCACCGGGACGTGCGGCTTGGCGGCAATCTTGTTGACGCACGTCGGCGTGTTGCAAGCGATCACGGTGCTGGGGATCGTCGCCTGCATGTTGTTGCTGATCGGAATCTTGGAATCGACGCGTTGGAAAGAAGGTCGTGACCAGCAGTGACCGACGTCAGCGTTTGGGGAACTGATCCCACGGCAACGTGTTGGCGACGTCCGACTTGGTCAATCCGGCACGTCGAGCCTGCATGATGCCGTACTTCATCACGTCCAGGCCGTCGGGGCTGTGGGCGTCGGTGTTGATGACGATCCTGACGCCCAAGCGACGGGCGGTGCCCAGGTGGATGTCGTTCAAGTCCAAGCGGGCCGGGTTGGCGTTGAGTTCCATGAAAGTGTCGTGTTTCTGCGCCGCGTCCATCACCGCATTCATGTCGACATCATACGGTGGACGTCGATCGATCAGGCGGCCGGTCGGATGCGCGATGCAGTCGACGTGTGGGTTTTCGATCGCCCCCAAAAGGCGTTCGGTGATCTGGTCTCTGGGTTGTTTTTGGCCGTAGTGCACACTCGCGATGATCCAGTCGCCTTCGGCCAGCACGTCGTCGGACAGATCCATGCCGCCGGCTTCCAAGATGTCGCACTCGATGCCTTTCAAGATCACCAAGCGGCCCTCGTACTCGCCGCGAATCTCGTCGATCTGTCTCCATTGTTCGCGTAGCCGATCCGCGTCCAGTCCGCCGGCCATCGTGACCCGCTTGCTGTGATCGGTGATGGCGATGTACCGCAGCCCCCGGCTGACCGCGGCGTCGGCCATGTCGCGAATCGTTGCCGTTCCGTCGGTCGCCGTGGTGTGCATGTGAAGATCGCCGACCACGTCCCCGGTGGCGATCAGTTCGGGAAGTTTGCCGGATCCGGCCCACGTGAATTCGTTGCGGTCTTCCCGAAGCTCCGGCGGAATCCAGGGCAAACCGATCGCCGCGTAGACGTCTTCCTCGGTCTTGCCGGCAACGGGCGTCTGATCGTCGTCCTTGAACACGCCGTATTCGTTGATCTTCAACCCGCGATCTTTGGCCAAGCGACGGACATGAATGTTGTGGGCCTGTGATCCGGTAAAGTACTGCAAAGCCGCCCCGAACTGCTCCGGTGCAACGACGCGCATGTCTACTTGAAAAGCTTTGTCCACTCGGATGCTTACCTTCGTATCGCCCCGACCGATGGTTTGCGTCCGCGCGGGGTAAGCTTCGAAGTGATCCATGATTTCGGATCGCGTCGCGTCGTCGTCTCGGATTGCGACGACCACCAAGTCCAAGTCGCCGACGGTTTCTCGGCCACGGCGGTAGCTGCCGGCCCACTGCATCTGCGCAATCACGTCGCAGCGTTCCATGTGATCGCCCAGGTCGTCGGCCAACTGATCGGCCGACGCCCAGTAGATCCGCTGGGCGGCCGATTGTGCGATCGCCAGGCCGTCCAGGATCGCGGACTGTGTTTTTTTACCGAAGCCCTTCAAGCCCGCGACCGAGTCGTCCTGGCAGGCTTTTCGCAGGTCGTCGAGCGATTCGATGTCCAGTTCTTCATGCAAACGGACGGCCTTTTTGGCGCCCACGCCGGGGATGCGAGCCATCTGGATGGCGACTTCGGGGACCTGGGATCGCAGCTTTTCCAGCTGCGGCAGCGTCTCGGTCTTGACCAAAGTTTGGCATTTTTCGACCAGGGTTTTGCCGATCCCCGGCAGCTCGGCCAGGTCCCGCTGCGGATCGGCAAGGATGTCGGCGACCGATTCGTCGAGATCGCGAATCGCCCGGGCTCCGTTCTGATAAGCGCGGATGCGGAAAGGGTTCTCGCCGCGAAACTCCAGCAGCTCGGCCATCTCGTCGAAAACGGCGGCGATGCGAGCGTTGTCCATGTCTGATGTTCCCCAAGCGTGAATCGTCGGTCGATCACGATGGTTTACAGCCTGCCAAGGCGTTGTGGTAGGGAGGCCGCTCGCCGGAGTCGATCAGCCGTGGCCGATCCGACGGGAAAAAAGGTCGACACTCTTTTCCGATCGTTCGCTAGGGCGCCGCACGCCAGTTGTTGTTCACCTTGGGAGGTGCCACCGCGCGAGCGGCCGGGCGTCGGGATCGATAGCCAGATTCCAGGGACGCTTCGCGAACCGGAACGGACAGCCTTTGTTCCCGAGACGTTTCGCCACGCGTCGGCTTGGACGTGAAACTGTTTTCGGCTTCCCTCTGCGGCGGCTGAGCGGAACGTAGCGGCGGCGCGGTCACCGGTGCCTCTCGCGATGACTCGGCGGCGTCGGTCGGGCGGCGATAGTCGGCCGGAGCCGGGATCGGCCGGACGGCTCCGAAACGGTTCGGCGGAACGGTCGGCAAAACATCGCCGGCCGAGTCGAGCTGTCGGCTGGCTTCCGGGTCGCTGCTGCTTTTCAGTCGCCACTGCCA
>CAYVRC010000164.1:0-13977 GCA_964453205.1 uncultured Pirellulaceae bacterium
CGCCACCCCAACCAACGATGTCAGCCCGTGGCCGCAAGCTGACCGCGTTAAACCCCACGCATGGCGAACTCGCGGAAACATTTCGGGGGTGACGACGATCCCGCCGCATCCCCGTCTTCGAATCAAAAGTCGCAAGCTGTTTCTGTGAAACAACTTAGGTGGTTCAGTCGGATGTCGAACCGGCCACGTTTGGACGCCGCATGCCCGACGATCTCTAGAGTACGCACTGGCCCCCGCCGGTCAACCTCAGTTCTGTGAATTCATTTTTCCCTTAGCCGGATCAGGAACGTAAAGCCTTTAAGAAAAAAGGCTTAGGGACTTTCGCCTCGACCGCCGGCTGGATCTTTTCGGCTCCGCATTTTAACAATACAGCCTAGTTTCACAAAGCATTTGCTGTCATCTCCAAACGCCCGCGGCGGGCTGCTAGCCTGTGTCCCGGGCGGCGCCTTAGGTTGGCCGCCCGATCCGAGCATTCAGCCCCCCCAACGATCCGGTGATTTTGAATGGAATCCGACCCCTTCACGTCGTCTTCTGCCGTCCATTTGGCCGTCGACCTGGGTGCCTCCAGCGGCCGAGTGATCGCCGGCGGATTGGCCGCGGACGCCACCGGCGGGTCGGAGAAGTTGGCGATCAGCGAAGTCCACCGCTTTGCCAACGAACCGGTGCGGGTTCAGGATTCGCTGCACTGGAACATGCTTTCACTGTGGCAAAACATCCAGGACGGCCTGCGGATCGCCGGTCGCCGGCACCGCGAGATTCACAGCGTCGGCGTGGATTCTTGGGGCGTCGATTACGCCTTGTTGGACCGGCTGGGCCAATTGACCGGGCCGGTTCGCTGTTATCGTGACCCGCGGACCCGAGGCATGATGGAGGCCGCTTGTCGACGCGTCCCGCGTGACGAGATCTTTCGGGCGACGGGGCTGCAGTTCATGGAAATCAACACGATTTACCAGCTTTTCGCGGCCGCCCAGGCAGGCGAACCCTCGCTCGAATTCGCCGAATCGTTCCTGATGATCGGCGACCTGTTTCATTGGCTGATCAGCGGCGAGAAATCCGTCGAGGCGACGAACGCTTCGACGACTCAGTTGCTGGACCCCCGCACCCGGCGGTGGTCGACGGAATTGCTCGGCGGTCTGGGGATTCCGGCGAAATTGTTCGCCGATCCGACGCCACCGGGCACGCGGCTGGGCACGGTTCAGAGGAGCGTGGCCGAAGTCACGGGTCTGAGCGACGTCCCGGTGATCGTCCCGGCGACCCACGACACCGCTTCGGCGATCTTGGCGGTTCCGGCCGGCGAGTTCGCGCCGGCGAAACCTGACTGGTGTTACATCAGCAGCGGCACTTGGTCGCTGATGGGGTGTGAGCTTCCCGAGCCGATGATCACACCGCTCTGTGCGGAGCTGAACTTTACGAACGAAGGCGGCGTGGCCGGCAGCACTCGGTTGCTGAAGAACATCGGCGGCCTGTGGGTGTTCCAGCAGATCCGCCAATCCCTGGCCCGGCGGGACATCGACGTGTCTTGGGACCAGATGGCCGCGGCGGCCGCCGCGGCGCCGGAGTTCGCATTGTTGATCGATCCGGATCATCCCGACTTTCTTGCTCCCCCCGACATGATCGACGCGATCACGGAGGTGGCCCGGCGATGCGGTCAACGCGTTCCGGATGACCACGGCGTGATGTTCCGCGCGGCGCTGGAGGGGCTGGCACTGCGTTACCGGGCTTGTCTTTCGATGCTCGAATCGCTGACCGATAGTCGCATCGAAACGATTCACATCGTCGGCGGCGGATCGCAGAACGAACTGCTTTGCCAGATGACGGCCGACGCCTGCAACCGCCGCGTCGTCGCCGGGCCGGCCGAAGCGACGGCGATCGGCAACGTGTTGATGCAGATGTTGGGGCTGGGCCAGTTGGCGTCGATCGACGAAGCCCGCGGTTTGGTTCGGCGGAGCTTCGCCGCGAAGACTTTCGAGCCGGCCGACCCCGGCCGCTGGGACGAACCGGCCGAACGTTTCGCCGACAACCGGTGACCCTTCGCCGTGAAAGCAAGGGTCGGTAGTCGGGATCGCCTTTGACCCGATACACTGAACCTTTCCCGGTCACCTCTTCTTTACGCTCGCAAAGCTTTATGTCCGACAACCAGCCCGATCCCCAGCGTCACGGTGATTCCGGCGAAGGCAAGCCGAACAACCCCGCCTTGCGTGCCCGCGTGCCCGATCACGTCGCCGACGGCTGTTTCAGCACCGGTGCGATCGTGATGACCGGCCCCAGCGAATACATCGTGGATTTTCTGCAAACCATCGGCCGGCCCCACCGCATCGCCCGCCGGATCGTGATCCCCCACAACGTCATGCCGCAATTCATTGACGCGTTGCAGAAGAACATCGAACTGTACAAGGAACGTTTCGGTGACCCGCCGGTGCCCAATCAGCCGCCCAACGATCCCAACGCCCGCCGTCCGTCGCCCCAGGAGATCTACGACGACCTGAAAATGCCCGAAGCAGTGCTCAGCGGGACTTATGCCAACGGCGTCATGATCGGTCACGGCGCCAACGAGTTCGGCTTGGACTTTTTGACCAGTTTCTTCCCGCAATCGGCGGTCAGTTCTCGCGTCTTTCTGTCCGCCGGTCAGGTTCCGCGGCTGTTGGATTCGCTCAAGGGTGCCGTCAATCAATTGAACCAACGTCGACAGCAACCGCCCACGCCGCCGGGTGATTCGACCCGTTCTTATGATCCGATGAAGGACTTCGAATCGGATCAACGCCCGCCCGGCGACGACGACCCGGATGCACCAAAGTCCGACGACGACTCGGTTTGAACGAGACTCGCCATTGTCCAGTCCCACCCCCGACCTGCCGTTGATGCGTGACTTGCCGCGGGCCTCGGTGCCCCACGGCCTGCCGTTGGTGCTTGCCAGCGGATCGCCACGGCGCAAACAGCTTTTGGATGCCGCCGGCTACCGTTTCAGCGTCACGCCGGCCGGCCCGCAAGCCGAATGCGGGGTGTGCAGTCGTGAAACGGCGCCGCAGTTGGTCGCCCGTCACGCGTTCCGAAAAGCCGTCGACGTGGCCGTCCGGTTGACCGCCGCGGATTCGCAACCGGTGATGATTTTGTCGGCCGACACGGTGGCGTCGTGCGACGCCGCGATCCTGGGCAAACCGGTCGACCGCGAGCACGCCGAGTCGATGCTCCGTCGGCTCAGCGGTCGACGCCACGACGTGTACACCGGCGTCTGCCTGTGGTCGACCGCCAGCTCTCGGTGCGTCGTCGACGTCGTCCGCACCGAACTGGTCATGAAACCGCTCAGCGATGAAATGCTCCGTGATTATTTGGACACGGAGCTTTGGGAAGGCAAGGCCGGCTCGTTCGGCTATCAAGACGGCAACGATTGGATCGACTTGGCGGGCCGGGGCAGCGAGTCGAATGTCGTCGGCCTGCCGATGGAACGTCTTGCAGAATTACTGGAACAATTCGGCACACTAGCCGAAACGGTAAGTACTGAAACGGACGACACGGTTTTTCCGCTTCGCTTTTCCGGTTCTTGAAAGCCTTCCCCATCTGCCCTGCCCCACCGGAGCCATCGTGAGCTTTTTCCTTGCCGTGTTTCACGCCGCGCGAAGTCCTGTCGCTCTCGTCGCACCCCGATCGGAAAGTTTCACTTGGCTGATGGCTCTGTTCGCGTTGGCGACGGCCGGGGCTTCGACCGCCGCCGGGCAAGAGTGGGCCGACAAGATGTTCAAGGAGCGCACGCACGACTTTCGTACCGTCGGTCGTGGCGCGAAAGCCGAGTACGCGTTCGAGTTCACGAATCTGTATCAAGAAGAGGTCCACGTCAGCGCGGTGCGGACCAGTTGCGGCTGCACGACGCCGGTGCTCTCGGCCGACACCCTGAGGACTCACGAAAAAGCCAAGGTGACGGCAAAGTTCAACACCAATTCGTTCATCGGACAAAAAGGCGCGGTGATCACCGTCGTGTTCGACAAACCGTATTACGCCGAAGTCCAACTGAACGTCAGCGGATACATTCGCACCGACGTTTCTTTTGATCCGCCCGAAGTCGATTTCGGCGAAATGATGCCGGGCGAAGTGAAAACGAAAACCGTCACCATCACGAAGACCGGCAACTCGAATTGGCGAATCACCGACGTCCGCAGTCAATGCAAGGACTTGGCCGCGTCGCTGAGCGGGCCGATCGTCTCGCGTGGCCAAGTGCAATACCGAACGACGGTCCGAAGTCGCGAATCGCTGCCCGAAGGCGACTTGGCCGAACAGCTGACCTTGGTCAGTAACGACCGTGCCTTTCCGACAACGGAGATGGCCATCGTCGGTCGCGTCCGAAAGCAACTGACCGTTACACCGGAGGCGGTCAGTATCGACACGGTCACCAGCGACGAACCGGTCGAAAAACGCTTGGTCGTTCGCGGCGAGGTCCCCTTTCGCATCACCGACGTGCGTTGTGACGACGACCGATTCGAATTCGAGATTCCGGCGGATTCGAAAAAACTGCATTTCTTGAAGATGCGTTTTTTCGCCGATTCGGAAAACGGCCGCGTGGCCCAGCGGATCAAAGTCGTCACGGATTTGGCGGGCGAAAACACCGCGGAATTGGTTGTCACCGGTACGGTGCGTCGATAGCCCACGTTGCGGGATGCGGCGGAAACGAAATACAATCTTGCTTTCCGCCTTCGGAATTCCCGCAAATTACGCTATCGGACCCAGCCTGATTCTCGCATGAGCACGACCCAAGCCACCGTCAACGAATCGCTTTCGGCCCTCCAATCCGCCCGATCCGACGGAAAACTGACCGAATCGGCTGTCCAAAACATCACCGCTTGGCTGACCGAGCCTCGCTACGCGACTTATCAAGACGCCGTCATCCGGCACATCCGAGACGGACAATGGCAACAGCTGGACGACGTGTTCTGGACGGTCATCCCGTTCGGGACCGGCGGTCGCCGTGGACGCATGTACGAGATCGGTTCCAACGCGATCAACGATCGCACGATCGGTGAAAGTGCCCAGGGACTCGCCGACTACGTGGTCGGGTTCGTCGGGGGTGATGATCTGTCTTGCGCGATCGCTTACGACACCCGTCACCGATCGCGTCACTTCGCCGAGCTTTGCGCTGGCATCATGGTCGCCGCCGGTTTCAAGGTTTACTTTTTGGACGACTATCGCGCGACACCCCAATTGTCGTTCGCGGTCCGCGAAAAGAATTGTGACTGTGGCATCATGGTCACGGCCAGTCACAATCCTCCCAGCGACAATGCGGTCAAAGTCTATTGGTCGACCGGCGGCCAAGTTTTGCCGCCCCACGACAAAGCGATCATCGATAACGTGATGTCGTGTCAAGAGATTCGCGTCACGCCCTTCGACGAAGCGGTCTCCGATGGCCGCGTCGAAATGGTGACCGCGGAAATCGACGACAAGTACATCGATGCGGCGATCGACAGCCGTTTCGACGGCCCGCGGGATGCCAAGGTCTTGTACACTCCGCTGCACGGCGTCGGTTCGGCGGCGGTGATTCCGCTGATGAAACGCGACGGGTTTGACGGCGTCGAAGTCTACGGGCCGCACGCCCAGCCCAGCGGCGATTTCCCCAACGTGCCCGGTCACGTTTCCAATCCCGAAAACACGACGGTCTTCGAAGCCCCGATCGAGTACGCCATGTCGAACGGTTTCGATTTGGTTTTGGCGACCGATCCGGACGCCGATCGGCTGGGCGTCGCCGCCCCGTTGACGTTGGACACCGCCGGCGATTGGGGCACGTTCAACGGCAACCAGATCGGTGCGATCTTGGCCGAGTTCATTTTGTCCAAAGCTGGCGAGGCGGGAACGCTGACGCCGGATCACTTCGTCGTCAAAACGTTGGTGACGACCGAACTGATCCGCCGCATCGCCGACGGCCACGGCGTCCGCTGTGTCGGCGATTTGCTGGTCGGGTTCAAATACATCGCCGAAGTCATCGATCGCGAAGGACCGGAAAAATTCGTTTTCGGCACCGAGGAATCGCACGGCTATCTGGTCGGTCAGTATTGCCGCGACAAAGACGGCGCGGTCGCGTGCATGCTGATGGGCGAACTGGCGGCCGAGTTGAAAGCGGCCGGCCGGTCGATGCACGAATACCTGGCCGACTTGTATCGTGCCCACGGTTTGCACCGCGAAACATTGATCAACGTCTTCATGGAAGGCAGCGAAGGCATGGCGTCGATGAAAACGTTGCTGAAAGCTTTCCGCACGTCACCGCCGCCGACGTTGGCCGGCATCCCCGTCAGAGCCGTTCGCGATTACGAATCCGGTACGGTCACGACCCCGGCCGACGGGAAGACGAGTCCGCTGGCCGGTCCGAGCGGCAACCTGATCATCATGGACTTGGCCGAGGAGGGGAATTACGTCGCGGTGCGGCCCAGCGGCACCGAACCCAAGATCAAGTTTTATGTCTTTACCAGGTTGCCGGCCGATCAATCTCAAGACCTTTCGGCCGCCGACGTCGTGTTGGGCAAACGCATCGAAGGCTTGGAAAAAGACGTTCGCGAGTTCGCCCGTCTGAACTGCACTCCCTGAGCAAACCATGGCATTCATCGTCGGCGGTCGATTTCGTCAGCCACCCACGTCGGCAAGCGTTTTGTTTTTGTGTTGCTCGGTGATGCTGCTTGTCGGTTGCGGAATGCGGCCCGACGGCGCGTCGACGGCGGCCCGCCGTAGCGACACGATTCGCGTCGTCGCGACGACGGGCATGGTCGCCGACTTGGTTCGCGCCGTCGGCGGCGATCACGTCAGCGTGGATCAAGTCATCGGTGCGGGCGTCGATCCGCATTTGTACCAACCGTCACGTGACGACGTCGCGCTGGTCATGTCCGGGGATTTGGTGTTCTATTCCGGTTTGATGCTGGAAGGCAAGCTGGCCGACACGCTGATCCGAATCGGGAGCGATAAACCGGTCGTCGCGGTGACCGAGAACATCGATGAAGCGTTTTTGCTGCAATCCGACCGCGCCGGAGGTCACGCCGACCCGCACGTCTGGATGGACGTGTCGGCCTGGTCGCGGTGTGTCGACGTGGTCGCCGGCACGCTTTCCGAACACGATCCCGCCCGAGCCGAGGATTACGCTCGGCACGCAAAGGCGTATCAAGCCGAGCTGGCGGCCCTTCACCGGTACGGGTTGGAGCGATTGGCAACCGTGCCGAAAGAAAGCCGGATTCTGATCACCTCACACGACGCGTTTCATTATTTTGGAAAGGCATACGACTTGGAAGTCCGCGGCATCCAGGGGCTGTCGACCGAATCGGAAGCCGGCCTGCAACGGATCAATGAACTGGTCGACTTGTTGGTGGAAAAGCAAATCAAGGCGGTCTTTACCGAAAGTAGTGTATCGGACAAGAACGTCATGGCGTTGATCGAAGGCGCCGCGTCCAAAGGCGTGGTGATCGATCTCGGTGGCGTGCTGTTTTCCGATGCGATGGGGGCGAAGGGGACATACGAGGGGACGTACATCGGCATGCTGGATCACAACATCACGACCGTCACGCGGTCACTGGGCGGTGAGGCTCCCGTCGGTGGCATGAACGGTTCTCTGACTTCGGCGGCGGAGGCGCCCCATTCGTGATTTCGCCAAAGAGCGACTCGGCCGACGAAAACTTGCCGCACGAAACGAATCACGTGCCCGTCGGCGGCCCGAACCCGGTGTCGGCCCCGCAGGTCCCGCTGTCGGTCGACGATCTGACCGTGGCGTACCACCGAAAACCCGTCATCTGGGACATCGGCTTCGATTTGCCGGCCGGTTCCTTGGTCGGCGTGGTCGGTCCCAACGGGGCGGGCAAGAGCACTTTGCTCAAAGCGATCATGGATTTGGTGCCCCGGGTGTCCGGCCGCGTCCGAGTGTTCGGGGATACCTACAAGCACAACCGCCACCGCGTCGGGTACGTTCCGCAGCGGGAAACGGTCGACTGGGATTTCCCGGTCGACGCGTTGGACGTGGTGACGATGGGGCTGTATTCCAAAATCGGTTGGTGCCTGCCGGTTCGCAAGAAGCATCGGAATTTGGCGATGGACGCGTTGGACCAAGTCGGCATCGCGCATTTGGCCAAGCGTCAAATCAGTCAACTCTCCGGCGGCCAACAACAGCGAACGTTCTTGGCCCGGGCGTTGGTCCAAGACGCCGATTTGTATTTGATGGACGAACCGTTTGCGGCCGTCGACGCGTCGACCGAGCGAGCGATCGTGGAGATCTTGCGGACGATGAAACGCGATCACAAAACCGTCGTCGTGATCCATCACGACTTGCAAACGGTGCCGGAATATTTTGATCACGTCGTGCTGCTGAACATGCGGGTGGTCGCCCACGGGGCGGTCGAAGACGTGTTCACGTCGGACAACTTGCAAAAGACCTACGGCGGCCGCCTGACGCTGTTGGACGAGGTCACCGAAGCGATGCGGCGTCGCGAGCAAACACTATGACCGTCGAAAGGGTCAGCCGATTGGCGGCACCCGTCCTGTTCCTTCTGCTTGCCGCCGCCACGGCGGAATCGCAATCGACGTCGACGTTGACGGATCGGTCGATCAGTTGGCCGACTTGGCAGCAGTGGCAGCGGGTCGCCACGCTGCGGGATTACAACAGTCGGGTCGTGATCTTTGGCACCGCGGTGCTGGGTTGCGCGGCCGGACTGGTGGGCAGTTTTACGCTGCTGCGACGACGCGCGTTGATGGGTGACGCACTCAGTCACGCCAGCTTGCCGGGCATCGCGTTGGCGTTCTTGTTGGTGTCGACGTCCGGCGGTGAGGGAAAGTCGCTGCCGGTCTTGTTGACCGGGGCGACGATCAGCGGGCTGCTCGGCGTGCTGGCCATCTTGGGCATTCGGAATCTGACGCGATTGAAGGAAGACGCGGCGCTGGGCATCGTCCTGAGCGTGTTTTTTGGCGCCGGGATCGCCCTGCTGGGAATCGTCCAGCAGACGGCATCCGGCCACGCGGCTGGTTTGGAATCGTTCATCTACGGCAAGACGGCGTCGATGGGTTCGGCCGACGCGCGGATGATTACCGTCGCGTCGCTGATCAGCATTGGCGTTTGTGGATTGTTGTTCAAGGAGTTCAAGCTGCTGTGTTTCGACGAAGGCTTTGCGGCGTCTCGCGGCAAGCCGGTGGTCTTGTTGGATATCGCGTTGATGGCCCTGGTGGTGACCGTATCGATCGTCGGTTTACAGGCGGTCGGATTGGTTTTGATGATCGCGTTGTTGGTGATCCCGGCCGCCGCGGCCCGTTTCTGGACCGAAAAGATGGCTTCGATGACGTTGATCAGCGCCGCGATCGGAACGGCCGGCGGTGTGATCGGTGCTGCGATGAGCGCGTTGTTTTCCAGGTTGCCTTCCGGCGCGATGATCGTGTTGGTTTGCACGACGTTTTTCGCCATCAGCATGCTCTTCGGTCCCCAACGCGGCGTTCTGATCCGGACGCTCCGCCGTCGCCGATTGAACCAGAAAATCGAACGTCAACATTTGCTGCGAGGCATTTACGAGACTTTGGAAGTTCCCAAGCCGGCGGTCCAGCCTTCGTTCCGACAGCCGGTATCGCTGGCAACGTTGTTGCCGGTGCGGAGCTGGTCGACCCGAAAGTTGACGTCGATCATTCGTCACGCCCAAGACGATTCGTTGGTGCGGTTTCGCGAGGCCGAAAAGGAAGTCATTTTGACCAAGGCGGGCGTCAAGGAGGCGGCTCACCTGACCCGCCAGCACCGACTGTGGGAGCTGTACCTGATCTCCTATGCCGAGATCGCCCCCGGTCGGGTCGACCGGGACGCGGACGCGATCGAACACGTGCTTGAACCGGAGATCGTCGAGGAGCTCGAAGCGCTGCTGGACCAACGTCAGCCGCGAATTCAGGTCCCCAGGAGTCCGCACGAGTTGGAGGCTCCGTCGTGAACGCGATCAGCGAGATGACCGAATCGCTGGGCACGCTGAGCTGGCAACTGGACGGCTGGATCATCGCGGCCGGAGTGTTGTGCGCGATCGCATCGTCGTTGTTGGGGAACTTTTTGGTCTTGCGCCGGATGAGCATGCTGGGGGACGCGGTCACGCACGCGGTGTTGCCGGGCTTGGCCGTTGCCTTTTTCATCAGCGACAGCCGAAGCAGTTTTCCGATGTTCCTGGGCGCCGTCATCGTCGGCATCCTGACCGCGGTGTTCACCGAATGGATCCGGCGGATCGGCAAAGTCGACGAAGGCGCATCGATGGGCGTCGTGTTCACGTCGCTGTTCGCGTTGGGGCTGGTGCTGGTCGTTCAGGCTGCCGACAACGTGGACTTGGACCCCGGCTGTGTCCTGTACGGCGCGATCGAAGTGACCCCGTTGGACAAAGTCTCGGTGTTCGGTTGGCGAGTGCCGCGTGCGGTCGTGACCTTGTCGGTCGTGACGATCGTCAACCTGGCGTTCGTGGTGGTGATGTTCAAAGAATTGAAAGTCACTTCGTTTGACCCGTCGATCGCGACGACGATGGGTTTCAGCTCCACGGCGATGCACTACTTGTTGATGGTGTTGGTTGCCGTGACGGCCGTGGCCAGCTTCGAAAGCGTCGGTAACATTTTGGTCGTGGCGATGTTCGTCGTTCCGCCGGCGGCGGCTTTTTTGTTGACCAATCGCTTGGCACCCATGATCACGATCAGCGTCGTGTTGGCGGCGGCGTCGGCGGTCCTGGGGCACTTGACCGCGATCGCCGTTCCGGCCGCTTTCGGGTATCGCAGCACCCGCACCGCGGGGATGATGGCCGTCGTCGCCGGCCTGATTTTTTTGACCGCTGTGGTGTTCAGTCCACGGCACGGCGTGTTGGTCCGCTTCGTCCGGCGGCGGTTGCTGGCGATTCGCATTCTGGGCGACGACGTTTGTGCGTACTTGTTCCGTTTGCAAGAACGTGACGCACGGGAATCGGCCGGTCGCTCGGAGCTGCGTTTGAATCTGCTGAGCGGCAAACTGTCGTTGGCGATCGCCCTGCGTGGGTTGGGCCGCAAAGGCCAGATCGAAACGACGGGCGACGGATTCCGGTTGACCGAGGCCGGCGAATCGCGGGCCCGCGGCTTGGTCCGATCCCACCGCTTGTGGGAACAGTACTTGGTCGAGCGTGCGGGGCTGGATCAGGAGCGGATTCACGACAAGGCCGAGCAGCTGGAGCACTTTACCGACCAAGACCTGCGAAGTCGTCTGGACGACGAGACGGACCGGCCGACGTTCGATCCCCACGGTGCCGAGATTCCGGACGAGCATTCCTCGACGCCCGATGCGACAAATTGACTCCCGTCGGAGCGGCCCGGCAAAAGGCGATCCGAAGAAAAGGTCGAGACGCGGCAGGGCTGATTGAGTGATCTGGCGGTGGCGATCATACTGTTGCGGAATTCCGTGGGCAGAATCTCGCCCACTGATCCGTTCCGACTTCCCTCGAATCCTCCGCCGGAGAAACGCTTCCATGTTTTGTCATCGTACTCGATCGATCCGATCACTGTTTGGGATGGTCGCCGCCGTCGCTTGTTTCACCTTTACCGACACGCCGGCTTCCGCCCAGGACTTGGTGATGACCGCGCCGCCGGTGTCGCCGGAAGCGGAGACCATCTTCAACGGCAAAGACTTGAGCGGCTGGGACGGCGACCCGCGTCTGTGGTCGGTTCGCGACGGCGTGATCCACGGTGAAACGACCGAGGAAGTCCCCAGCAAGGGCAACACGTTCTTGATCTATCAAGGCGGCGACATCGCGGATTTCGAATTGCGTTTGTCGTTCCGCTGCAGCGCCACCAACAACTCGGGCATTCAGTACCGTTCGTCCTTGTTGACCGAAGGCCCCAAGGCGACCAACCCTTGGGTCTTGAAGGGATACCAACACGAAGTCCGCAACGAAGAAGACTTTCCGAACGTGTCCGCGTTCATCTATGACGAAAAAGGCAAGCGGGGACGCATTTGCATGGTCGGCGAAGTCGCCGTGTGGGACGCCGACGGCAAGAAGGTCTTGCGCGACGACCTGATCGACCAAGAAGCCTTTCGTGAATTGATGAAGATCGACGATTGGAACGACGTGGTGATCGTGGCCAAGGGCAACAACATCAAGCACTATTTGAACGGACGCTTGATGCTGGACTTCACCGACAAACACCCCGAGTTGGCTCTGGACAAGGGCGTCATCGCGGTCCAACTGCACGGCGGAAAGCCGATGTGGACGGAATTCAAGGACATCAAGCTGACCAAGTTTTAATCTTGGACGATCGTGTTCCCGCCGGACGTTACCGAAGATTTGCCGGGGACATATCGGTCGGCTTCGAAAAACAGATAGCCCGCTAACGCGAATCCGATCACCGACAGGACGATCAGCTTCAAATTCTTGAAGCGGTTGGTGATCGCGAAGTAGAACAGATAGAAGGGCACGAACAGGCTCAGCAGCCCCTGCTTGGTCGACTTCTTGAAGGCGGCGACCAAGACGGCCAGCTGGGCCATCAGGCTTAGAAAGGCGATCAAGCCACCCGTGCCGGCCAGGAAGGTCTTCATGGGGCTGAAGTCCAATGATTCTTCTTCTCGGTTCGCGGCGTTGACCGTGATCACGGCCAGCAGGGAACCGCTGCCCAGGACGAACAGCACGACCAACAGCATCCACCACGGCATGCCGGCCTTGGCGTGCATCTCTTTCTGGATCGAAACGTCGCGTTGCATCGACTTTTCGGCGGCGTTGAGCGCCAGGGTGCCCATGTCGATGTCGACGCCGGCCGTTTGATGCGAATCCATCTTCACGCCGGTGGTTTTGTTGAAACCGCACTTGGTGCAAAGCACCGAACCGGCCTTCATTTCGACGCCGCAGGCCGGACAAGCCGCCGCGACGTGTCGGTCGAACCCCTCTTCGGCGAACAAGTCGTCCAGTTCACCTTTGACCGGGACCGTCGCGCCGGCCTTTTTCGTTCCCGCTTTTTGCGCGGCGACCGTTTGTTTCGCTGCCGCCGTCGGCACGCGGATCGGCTTGGCACAGCCCGGGCATTTGACGGCTTTGCCGGCCAGCTCGTCGCGAACCGACAAGACTTTGCCACACGAACATTTCACACGGACGGGCATGATGGTGAATCTGAAGCGATGAAGGATGAGAAGTGGGGGACGACCGGCCTCGATCACCAGTCCCCAGGCCATTGCATCATAATCGACGCAGCGATCCGAGGAACCTCCGTATCCGCGGCCGAATCAGTCGACCGTCGAACGGATTTCGCCCTCGGCAAGACGTGTCTTGATCTTGTCGCCCCGGGTGACGTCCGCGGCGCGGGTCAGCGGTTTTTCCGAGGGGCCGTACGTCACGCTATAACCGCGACCGAGGACGCCGACGGGCGACAAGGCGTGCAAGGCTGTCGACGCGGTCGCCATTCGCACCCTGGCTTGATCGACGCGGGCGTCGATCGCCGACTTGGCCCGCTGGTCCAGTTCGTCCAGCAATCGCGATCGGTGGTGCACGAACTCCAAAGGACTCTTCAACACCGGCCGATCGGCGATCGCCGTCAACCGCATTCGACGTTCCCGCAGCGTGTTACGCATCGCTTGGTGCAATCGAAGCTGCCAGCCTCCAAAGGCTTTGGTCAGCATGTCGCCATCGGGCAGCACTCGGGTCGCCGCGTCGGTCGGCGTCAACGCGCGAACATCCGCGGCCATGTCGCACAAGGTCACGTCGATTTCGTGACCGATCGCCGATACGGTGGGGATCCGGCACGCGGCGACCGCGCGGACGACGGATTCCTCGTTGAAGCACCACAAATCCTCCAAGCTCCCGCCACCGCGCGACAGGATCACGCAATCCAAAGGCGGGCGGATCGCCTGGGCGGCTTTCAAGGCGGCCAAGATCGATTTGGTCCCACCGGCGCCTTGCACCTGAGCCGGGATCAGGAGGATCTCGGTGCCCCGGTATCGGTTTTCGGCGGCTTGCAAAAAATCGCGGATCGCCGCACCGGTCGGGCTGGTGATGATCGCGATGCGGGCGGGAA
>CAYVRC010000165.1:0-13704 GCA_964453205.1 uncultured Pirellulaceae bacterium
GGGAAGATCCCGGATCACTTGGCCCCGATCTTGACCCGCATCGGGGTGGACACGAACGGTTGGTGCGACGTGGTGACGAAGTTCGGCCGGGTGTTCAAGCGAGCCGCGGGAACGCCGGAGAGCTTGGCACACGAAGCGGTCCGCCGCGGCCAGGGCTGGCTGTGTGCACCGGAGAACCCGTTGGGCGCGAGTCCGGCGTAGCGGCCGGGCCGGCGTCGAGTCTCCTTTTGTTGCCCACGTCGGATGGGCTGCTGCGCCGATGGTCCGTTGAGAAGTTGACCGCCCCCAAAATCGGTCCGATCCCGGGTCAGACACGGCATCGAATCACCGAGTACGCCGACCCCGCCTCGGGTGGCGGGCTCTGCGTGATGTGGGTGGCCCCTACAATTTTTGGGTGGCCCCTAAATTTTCGGCTCCTAAATTTTCGCCTTCGTTTTCTCTGTCTGGTTCGAGGGGGGGACGCAGGTTTTGTTAAAGTAAGGGCCAACCATCAGCATCAAAGTCACCAGACGTCGGCTAGCGGTAAAGCGCCGCCTCTCGCAACCCCCTGAGAATTCACCGGAGCTTGTTCACCATGCGATTCTTGATCTTCGTGGCTTTACTTTTCAGTTGCGATGCCGCGACTGCACAAAAGTTCAAGCCGAATTATGACGAGTCGAAAATCCCCGACTATGTCTTGCCAGACGTTTTGGTGACGCAGGCGGGCGACCGTGTCTCGGATGCAAAGACTTGGAACGAAGTTCGCCGGCCGGAACTACTGCGGCTGTTTCAAGAACACGTCTACGGCGTGTCACCGGAGGCGGTGCCGTTGACGAGTCGGATCGTCAGCACGAAGAATGATGCTTGCGACGGTCACGCGGTCCGTCGTGAGATTGATTTGACGATCGGATCGGGCGAACAAGCACTCACGATCGGACTGCTGGTTTACACACCCGTCAAAGCTGAATCGTCGGTGCCTTGTTTCTTGGGACTCAACTTTCAAGGCAATCATTCCATCGACGCCGATCCATCGATTCGCATCCCCACCAGTTGGATGCGGGACAAGAAAGACGGCAAAACCGACGGACACCGGGCGACCGCAGCGGGGCGGGGTGCGGCGTCGTCTCGTTGGTCGCCCGAGCGGATCGTGCGGCGTGGTTACGGATTGGTCACGATTTATTATGGCGACATCGATCCCGATTTTGACGACGGTTTTGAAAACGGAATTCATCGTCAGTTTGCCAAATGGAACCGGGGCGTGGCCGCCGAAAGTCGCTGGGGGAGCATCGCGGGTTGGGCCTACGGACTCAGTCGGGCGCTGGACTACTTGCAAACCGATCCGTTGATCAACGGCAAACGCGTCGCGGTCATCGGGCATTCGCGATTGGGCAAGACCGCGTTGTGGGCCGGGGCGACGGATCCCCGCTTTGCCATGGTGATCAGTAATGACTCCGGGTGCGGCGGTGCCGCTTTGTCACGACGCGCTGTCGGCGAAACGGTGGGACGTATCAACAGTTCCTTTCCTCATTGGTTCAATGACAAGTTCAATGAGTACAACGAAAAAGAATCCGAACTTCCGGTCGATCAACATCAGCTGATCGCCTTGATCGCTCCGCGTCCCGTTTGTGTCGCCAGCGCGACGCAGGACGAATGGGCGGATCCGAAAGGCGAGTATCTTTCCTGCGTCGCGGCGGATCCGGTTTATCGCTTACTTGGAACCTCGGGCTTGGGCGGTGATCGTCCGTCTCCGGAGATGCCGGCGGCCGAACAGCCCATCCAAACGGGCATGATCAGCTACCACTTGCGATCCGGCAGGCATGATTTGTCAAGCTACGATTGGGATCGTTACATGGACTTCGCCGACAAGCACCTTTAGAAGTTTGAGATCCGCTTCGCGGGAGCAGCTGCTGTCCACACCTCTGCCCATCACCGACGTCCTGTCCCGGATCGTCGCTTTGGCATCCGACGCGACGCCGGTGGTCGTGCAAGCTCCGCCGGGGGCCGGCAAGACGACCGGTGTGGCGACCGCGTTGCTGGAGTCCGGCATCACGGCCGATGGACAGATTTTGCTGGTCCAGCCGCGACGATTGGCCGCCCGTTCGGCCGCCCGTCGTATCGCGGGCTTGGTCGGCAGCGACGTGGGGTCTCGTGTCGGCTACCACGTCCGCTTCGATCGACGATGCGATAGGTCGACGGAACTGGTCGTCATGACGACCGGGATTCTGCTTCGTCGCTTGCAAAGCGATCCGTTGTTGGATTCGGTCACCTGCGTGATTCTGGACGAGTTTCATGAACGGTCGCTGGAGCTGGATTTGTCGCTGGGGATGTTGCAGCGAATCCGCACGACGCTGCGGGACGATTTGCGACTGATCGTCATGTCGGCGACGTTGGCTCCGCAGCCGATCGTCGATTATTTCGGTGACGCTCAGGCCGTCGTTAGCGAAGGACGATCGTTTCCCGTCGACGTCCGTTACGCCCGTCAGGCCTCGCGCGAACGCGTCGAACATCAAGTCGCCGAGTGTTTGCCCCAAGCGATCGAATCTTCGTCGGGCGACATCTTGGTCTTTTTGCCGGGCGTCGGTGAGATCAAACGCACCGCGACGACCATCGCTCCGATCGCAAAACGTGCCGGCATCGAAATCGCGGAGCTGTACGGCGACCTTTCGCCCGAACAACAAGACCGTGTGATCGCCGAGCAGGGCGTCCGTCGGATCGTCCTTTCGACCAACGTCGCCGAAACCTCGGTGACATTGCCCCATGTCACTGCGGTGATCGATAGCGGATCGGCCCGCGTGATGACCTTCGACGCTCACGTCGGACTGCCCTGCCTGCGACGGCAACCCATTTCGCAGGCCGCCGCCGATCAACGCGCCGGTCGCGCCGGACGAACCGGTCCGGGTGTTTGTTATCGCTTGTGGCCACAAGCCGCGGATCGTGGACGTCCCGAAAGCGAACTTCCCGAAATCCGCCGAGGCGACTTGTGCGGGGCCGTGCTCTCCTTGGCCGGTTGGGGCGAGACCGACGTGATGGATTTTCCCTGGTTGACGTCGCCGAGCCGAATCTCCGTCGATGCCGCCCGGACCCTCCTGAGTCAGTTGGGCGGTATCGACGCGAACGCCAAGGTGACCGATTTGGGGCGTGCGATGTTGAACGTGGCGTTGCACCCGAGATTGGCAAAGCTGATGATCGTGGCGGCCCGCGTCGGCTTGATCGCGCCGGCCGGACTCGTCGCCGCGATGTTGACCGAGCGTGATCCGTTCCGTGGCGGAAGCCCGACGAATCCGATTCGCGGCCGGGAAAAGCATCCTCCGTCCGAGCGTTTCGCGGCCACCAGTGAGCTCGGCGGCTGGGCCGAAAACGATCTACTCGGGCGAGTCGAAAAGCTGCAAAGATTTGCCGCGGGCGGTTCCGTCGATGGCCTTCAGCCCGCATCGGCCGATCATGTGCTGCGAGTCGCCCGCCATTTGTCGCGTGGCTTGTCGACGGTCTCCGAGAGGATCCACGATTCGGAACCGCCCGGTGTCCGACTGACGCAGGCCCTGTTGGCCGCGTATCCCGATCGTGTCGCACGGCGACGTGCCCCGGGCAGCGACCGCGGCGTGATGTTCGGTGGTCGCGGCGTCCGATTGGATGGCGGCAGCCAGGTCCGCTCGTCCGAATTGTTTCTCTGTTTCGATGTCGATGCCGGTGATCAGGAAGCCCGTGTTCGCTTGGCCGCCGGCATCGAAAAGTCTTGGCTGGATCCGCGGTTGATCGAAACCGTCGCGGAAGCGTTTTTTCATCCCACCCTCGGCGCCGTCGTCATGCGTCGCCGCACTTTCTACGGCGACCTGTTGCTGGACGAAATGCCCGTCGAATGCCGCGCCGACGAACGAACCGCGAAGATCTTGGCCGCCGAGGCCAAACGGCATTGGCAGAAAGCGTTCCCCGCAAAAAATCGCCAAGTCGCCGACTTCCTGTTTCGGCTCGCGTTCCTGACAAAGCACGCCGAACATCTGCAGTTGCCGATGCTCGATGATGTGACGTTGCAGCAAATACTGGAACAGCTTTGTCTTGATCGAACGACGCTGGCCGAGTTGTTTTCCGCGCCGTGGCTGGACTATCTACGGTCACGGTACAGCTACGATCAACTCATCCAGATCGATCGCGAAGCCCCGCCGCGGATCCCCGTCCCGAGCGGGAACTCGCATGCGATTGACTACGGGCAAGTCGACGCCCCGACGATGTCCGTCAAACTGCAAGAGTTATTCGGGATGCGGCAAACGCCACGTCTGGCCGGCGGACGAATCCCTTTGCGAATGCAGCTTCTCGGCCCCAACGGGCGACCACAGCAACTGACCGACGACTTGGCCAGTTTTTGGACGACGACTTACCCGCAAGTCCGCAAAGACCTTCGCGGTCGCTATCCCAAACATTACTGGCCCGAAGATCCGCTGACCGCGACGGCGACCCGCAACGGCCTGAAACCCAAAAACTAGAACTGAAAATAAACGAACGGCCGAAAGCCTTGCGGAGCGTACAGCAGCAAACACCACAACAGGATCGCCGTGGCGACCGGCGTGTACCAGCGGTCGAACGGCAAACGCATCGCCAGCCGCAACCTGGTCGTCCACGCCACGTGTTCGATGATCATGCAGCCCACCGCGATCAACGCCAGCGGCGGCAACCAAACGATGCCGCCCGATACCCGACCGAGTCCACCAAAAACGGCGGCGGCGGTCGACAGGTCCGGGCTGCGAAACAGCACCCATCCGGCCAGAACCACCAAACCGGTGGACAACCAACCGATGGCCCGCGGTACACCGAGCAGTCCTCTCCCCGCCCGTTGGACGCACAACGCACCTCCGTGCCAGATTCCCCACAGCACGAACGTCCAAGCGGCTCCGTGCCACAGGCCGCCCAAGGTCATCGTGATCATCAGGTTCCGATACGTCGCCCAGTCGCCACCGCGACTGCCGCCCAGCGGAATGTACAGGTAATCCCGCAGCCATCGTGACAACGTCATGTGCCATCGGTGCCAGAAGTCCGCAATGCTGGTTGCCAGGTAGGGGTGCCGAAAGTTGGCCGGAAAACGATAGCCCAACATTTTCGCCGCTCCGATCGCCATGTCGGTGTATCCGGAAAAGTCGTAGTAAATCTGGCCGGCGTAGGCGATCACCGCGATCCAAACCGTCACACCGCTATAAAGCTCGGGCCCGGCGAAGACCACGTCCACCGCCTCGCCCAACCGATCCGCCAGCAAGACTTTCTTGACAGACCCGCGCAGCAATTGTTGAAACCCGCCGTAGAAACGACGCTTGGAGAACGCCGGGCAAGACCCCAGTTGGGGCAACAATTCGCGTGCCCGCACGATCGGCCCGGCAACCAACTGCGGAAAAAATGCGACGTACAACGCGAAATCCAAGAATCGCGAGGTCGGGCGAATTCGACCGCGATAAACGTCAATCGTGTAGCTGAGTGTTTGAAACGTGTAGAACGAAATCCCGACCGGCAAGACGATGTTCAGCGTACCGGTGCCCAAACCCATCGGCCCGAGGATCGCGGAGGCGGATTCGATGAAAAAATTGAAGTACTTGAAGAACGCCAGCACGCCCAAGTTGACGACCAGACTGACCGACAAGAGGCGAAAACGAACGCGTGCATCGGAGCTGGCCGAAATCGCCCGTCCGACGGCGAAGTCGACGATCGTCGAAAGCGCCAGCAGTCCACAAAATCGCACATCCCAGTAGGCGTAGAAATAATAACTGGCGACAAGCAACAAGCCGTTTCGAACGTTGACCCGTCGCGTCAACCAAACCGCGACTAGGATCACGGCCAGAAAAATCGGAAATTCGAGTCGCGTGAATCCCAAACGATCGCTCCGTCAATTGCCGGGAGGAGTCAAACGCAAGTTCTCGATCGAAGGGCTTCGCCGTCTCGGCGTCTCGCGCGACGAATGTTTCAAACCGGCGCGGCGGATCCACCGGGCGATTTCCGCCGCGATCCTTTCGTAGCCGACTCGGTTCAAATGGCCGACGCCGATTTGACCGTTGTGAAAACCGTGAGGCCAGCGTCCCGATCGGCCGGCCTCGATCAACACCGGTCCCGCGTCGATCGATGCGATGCCGGCTCGCTCGGCGGCCTTCTTCATGTCCGCGATCACGTCGGGGCGCGCCGGTCGCTCGACGACACGCCCGCCGACAATTTCGGGCAATCGCGGTGCGTGAACCAGCAAGATCGGCACCGTCGCGACGTCTTGCAAACGATTCATGACGGCATCCCAGTCGACCGGACGGGGCGGGGCCGGCGGTGCGGAACCGGGACGCCTTTCGGGGCCGATCGTCCAACGCAACCTGCGTGGCGTCGCCCCGTCGGCTTCTCTCAACAAGTTTCTCGCCGCTTGAATCACAAAGGCGGGCAGGACGGCGGCCAAGCCGGCGCGGCTCCGCATCGGCGTTTGATCCGGCGCGATCGCGGCGATTGCCAAGTCCTGCCACTCGACGATCAGAAACACGTGCAGATCCACGTCGAAGGATGCTTCGACCGCACGCATCTGCGGCAGCCACGCGTTGGCGTCTTCACCGCTTCGCGCGAAAGGCAACACGGCGGCTTGCACCGGAGATTCCGTGGCGGCGAACTGTTGCTGCATCTGGGCAAACAGTTTGTCCGAATCGTTCACCGCGACGCCTTCGGCTTGGGAGTCGCCCCACAAGGCGATCCGCAATCCGCCGTGATCGGACGTGGCGGGCAAATCGGTCCTGCCGGGCATGCCGTGCGGCCCGATGTGCGTCGTCGCGTATCCTTCGCTCCGCCACCGGTAGGCACGATCCGGTTGCATCGTCCACGTGTCGCGAACCGGGTCGATGACCAACGGCAGATAGCTGCGAACGAACAGCGGCGAGGTGATCGCGACGACAAGGGTGCCAACGCAAAGGCCGATCAACCAGCGGCTGATCGGCCTGAGAAGTGCAGTGGTCATGACGCGTTTTGAACCGCCGGTGGACCGAAGGATTATTCTTCGGTCACTCGAACGGTTGTCATTTTATCGCCTTGCGCGATCGCATCGACAACGTCTTGGCCTTCGATGACCTTGCCGAACACACTGTGACGGTTGTCCAGGTGAGGCTGAGCTTCGTGCGTGATGAAAAACTGCGATCCGTTGGTGTTCGGGCCTGCATTGGCCATCGACAACACGCCGGGGCCGTCGTGTTTCAGTTCCGAATGAAATTCATCTTCGAACTGATATCCGGGACCGCCGGTGCCGGTCCCTTCCGGACATCCGCCTTGAATCATGAAGTTCGGGATCACGCGGTGAAACGCCAGTCCGTCGTAGTACTTCTTTTCACACAGGTCTTCAAAGTTCTTGACGGTCACCGGCGTTTTGTCGTCAAACAATTCCAGTTTGATCGTGCCTTTGTCGGTCTCGAAGGTGGCAACTTTCATCGGTTCAGTGGGGTACTCGGTAAGGATCGGAAAAATGTGAAGATGACGCGATGATCGTGCACCGCGAGGGATCAGGGGGCCGGGGCGGAATCTTCGACTTCGGTGTCCGACGACTGCGGGTCGTCGATCGCGCCGGTCTCGTCGCCCGGTCGGACTTCGTCGCCCGGTCGGACTTCGTCGCCCATTTCGACTTCGAAGGTCGTGTCGTCGATCGGAACGTCGTAGCTCGTTCCGTCGGGCATCACCAATTCGGCCGAGCCGATGGATTCACCGTTTTGGACGATGATCAATTTGGCGTCCGACTTGGTACCGACCAGGTCCAAGACCATGCCGTTCTTGCCCGGATTGTTTTGCGCGTACTCGGCGCTTTCTTGCAAGTTCAACGAAGCCGATTCGATATCGCCGACGTTTTCGACCAAGACCGGATTGCCGTCGAGCTGTTCGACGATCGCGGTTCCGGCAAACTCCGAAATTTTTCCGCTCATGAAATACGCGCCGCCGCAGCAAACCAAAATCCCCAACAGCCCCACGCCGGCGATGATTCCCAAAACCCACAGCCATGTCTTGGATTTTTTCGGCGGAGCTTGCTGATAACCGCCACCCGGATTCGGTTGATCAAACGGGTCGTTGGGGGCATTCGACATGATTTAAAATTCCTTTTCCAAGATCGATGTGGAGTAGGGTTCGACCGGCGGTAGGCATGTAAACTGAGTGGAACGAACATCAGCAACGGTGCAATATTAGAGCGGAAGCGATCGACGAAGAACAGGCACCACCGGTTCCGCCGAAGTCGCCGGCAGACGGTGCGGCTTTTTCGTACCGACACGACTTTTGATACTCGAGGAATGAAAGAGGAATTGAAATTGACGAACGCACAGACGAACAGCCGCATCGCATCGGCAGCGATGTTGGTCGGCGGCCTGATCCTGTTCGGGTCGGGACCCGCTCGGGCGGACGACGCCGAGAAACCGGTCAGGGAAGTTGCCGGGCGGACGCTGCAACAGCACGCCGAGCGATTGGACGATTCCGAGCGAACGGTGCGTCTGCGAGCGCTGCGTTCGCTGGCGCCCTTCGGCGCTCCCGCAGCGGATGCCATCGCTCGTTGCCTGGGACACGAGGACGCGGCGATGCGATACGTCGCGGCTGTCAGTTTGGGTGATTTGGGTAGCGACGCGGTGTCCAAATCAAAGTCGGGTCTCGAGAGGTTGATCGGCGACGAGCGGTCGCTGGCCGTTCAAACGGCTGCCGCTTACGCCCTTTGTCAAAGTGATCGCGAAGAGGATCTGCAGAAGTACTTGCCGGTTCTGATCGAGGGCCTGAATCATCCCGAACGTGGCATGGCGTGCGGCACCGCCGAGCTGATCGGAAAATTGGGCCCCAAAGCCGTCGCGGCCGCCTCGGAATTGGAAAAGGTTTATGCGTCGAACCGACCCGGCGGCAAAGGCGACTACCACATCGGCGGCGCCGCGAAGAACGCTTTGCGAAAATTGGGAGCGATCAACTGATGAGGAATCACATGAGAACCTTGAATCGAACCTTCACGCCGGCCTTTGCTCTGTTGATCGCGTCGATCGCGTCGGAGTTTCGTCCCTCGATCGCCGCCGCGGATGATCGCCCCAACATCGTTTGGATCAGTTGTGAAGACATCTCGCCGAATCTGGGTTGCTACGGCGACCCCCACGCGATCACACCGAACCTGGATCGACTGGCGGCCGAAGGCGTGCGATTCGATCGTGCCTTCACCACCGCGGGTGTCTGTGCGGTCGTTCGCAGCAGCATCATCACGGGCATGTATCCGCCATCGATCGGTTCGCAACACATGCGCAGCCGCATCATTCCGCCGGCGGACGTCAAAGCGTTTCCGGAACTGCTGCGTGCGGCCGGTTACTTCACGACGAACCGCGACAAAACGGACTACCAGTTCGAAGCGACGCCCAGCATCTGGGATCGACAAGGCAAGGGCCATCAAGATTGGCGGGAGCGCGAGGCCCCGGACCAACCTTTTTTCTCGGTCATCAATTTTACCGTTTCGCATGAAAGCCAAATTCGTCACGGGGAACAGCGGCACGCCGAAGTCATCGAGCTGATCGGCGAAGCCAATCGGCACGACCCGGTGCTCTGCGCCGATACGATGCCCGACTACATGCCCAACACGCCCGCGGCCAGGAAGAACTGGGCTTGGTATCACGACAACATCACCCTGATGGATCAGATGGCCGGCGAAGTCCTGGATCGGCTGGAGGAAGACGGGCTGACCGACAACACGCTGGTCTTTTTCTGGGGCGACCACGGAATGGGGCTGCCGCGAGGCAAACGCTGGATCTACGACACGGGCACGCTGATCCCCGTGATCGCCAAATGGCCGGACAAACTGGACGACGGCTCGGTCCGCAAGGATCTGGTCACGGTGATGGACATGGTCCCGACGACGCTGCGTGCCGCCGGGGTAGAGGTTCCCCGATCGATGCACGGCCGGCTGCTTTTCACCGCCGACAACCCGGACCGTGCCAGTGAAGAACCGCCGTATTTGTTTTATCACCGCGACCGCATGGATGAAGTTTACGAATTGCAGCGAGCCGCCCGCGACCGCCGCTGGAAATACATCCGCAATTTCATGCCCGAGAAGCCTTACTCTCAGCGTTTGGACTACATGGACGAGATGCCGATGATGCAGGACTGGCGTCGTTTGGCCGCGGCCGATCGCTTGTCCGGAGGCCAGAAAAACTGGTTCGTCGTGCCCAAGCCGATCGAGGAGCTATACGACACCGAGAAAGACCCTTGGGAGCTGAACAACTTGGCGACGTTGCCGCAGTACGCCGATCGACTGGCTCGGATGCGGGCCGCGACGGAAGCCTGGCAGGTCGAGATCGGCGACACCGGGATGATCCCCGAGGCGGTGTTGATGGAAGAAATGAAACCCGGCGGGGAGACGCCCCAGACCGAGCCGCCGACGATCCGACTGAATGACGGAAAAATCACGATCGACAGCCCCACCGAGGGGGCGTCGATCGTGTACCGAATCCGGCGCGGCGACGACTGGAGCGACTGGAAACTGTTCACGAAATCCGTGCCCGCCCCCGAGGGAGCCGTCCAGGCCATGGCCTGTCGGCTGGGCTATCGCAACAGTTCGTCGGCGGATTGGCAGCCGTAAAGATTGCTTCTCGCGGGAGCCTTCGCCCGGGAGCCTACGCGCCCGTCGATTTTCGAGTATTTTAGGTGCCGGCTCGGGTCGGCGGCTGTCGCCGTCGCCACGAGTCGACACCGGTCAGCGGTTGGGTAGAACCGTTTTCGTGTTCACGTGTGCTTTGTTCTTGTCGGGTTTGACGACAATGGCGGCACCAAACAGGTCAAACTCGTTCAGATTCACCAAGGGGGAATCGTTTTTATGACCAAGTGCAAATTGGAATACGTCTGGCTTGATGGCTATCAGCCGACTCAAACGCTGCGAAGCAAGACCAAGATCGAAGAGGACTTCAGCGGCAACGTTGAAGACGCCAAAATTTGGAGTTTCGACGGCAGCAGCACCGAACAAGCCACCGGCGGCGCGTCGGACTTGTTGCTCAAGCCCGTCAAGGTGATCCCCGATCCGGCCCGTCTGGGCACCGGTTTCCTGGTCATGTGCGAAGTGCTCAACGGCGACAGCACGCCTCACAAGACCAACGGCCGCAGCACCATTCAGGACGACGACAACGATTTTTGGTTCGGCTTCGAACAAGAATACACGTTGTGGGATCCGGAAACCGGACGCCCGATGGGCTTCCCGGCCGAAGGCTATCCCGGCCCCCAAGGCCCATATTACTGCAGCGTCGGCGGTGGCCGAGCCGTCGGTCGTGACATCGTCGAAGAACACCTGGAACTTTGCCTGCAAGCCGGTCTGAATGTCGAAGGCATCAACGCCGAGGTGATGATGGGCCAGTGGGAATTCCAAATCTTCGCCAAAGGCGCAGCCGAAGCCGGCGATCAGATTTGGTTGGCTCGGTACCTGCTCGACCGAACGGCCGAGAAGCACGGCATCGTCGTCAACTACGATCCGAAACCGGTCAAGGGCGACTGGAACGGCAGCGGCATGCACGCCAACTTCAGCAACTCGACCCTGCGGACGTGCGGCAGCCAAGAAGTTTATGAGACGATCTGCAAGGCCTTCGAGCCGCGGATCAAGGAACACATCGACGTGTACGGCGCCGACAACGATCAACGCTTGACCGGTCTGCACGAAACACAGTCGATCGACAAGTTCACCTACGGCGTCTCGGACCGCGGTGCGTCGATCCGGATTCCGATCTTTACCGTCGAACACGGCTGGAAGGGCTGGTTGGAAGACCGTCGTCCGGCGTCCAACGCCGACCCGTACATGGTCGCCAGCGCGATCATCGCTACGGTCAAGAGCGCCGGGGTTCCCGCCGGCGTCTGATCGGCGAATGAAATGAAGGGGGATTCGTCTCGATTTGCAGACGGGTTCCCAGCCCGATCGATTCGGCCCGGCCGCGTCCATGGACGTCGCCGGGCTTTTTCATGCGCCACGCCGGAAACGAAAGGCCGTTGCTGCAAACGTTCACAGCTTCCTACACTGAGAACGATCGGCCGAGTTTTTCTCGCCAACGTTTTGCCCGCACTTCCACCGGACCGTCCGTGAGGACGCCACTTTTCTTTATGTCTGACCAAGACTTCCCGCGTCACGTTTCTCTTTCGCCAACCGTAGAGCACGCCGAACCCGATTTCGACGTATCCGATTTCGAACGACAGTTGATCGTCCGTCCGATGCGACTGGACGATTACGAATCGTTGGTCGCGATGCAGCGGCAATGTTTTGCCGACATGGAACCTTGGGGGGAAGAACAGATCGTCAGCCAGTTGAAGCTCTTTCCCGAAGGCCAGATCGTCATCGAATGCGACGGCCGACTGGTCGCCAGTAGCAGCAGCCTGATGCTGGACTACGACGACGAACTGGAGTGGTGCGATTGGAAAAAGACCGCCGATGGCGGGTTCATCCGCAATCACAAACGGAGCGGCGACACGCTGTACGGAATCGAAATCATGGTCGATCCCGAATTCCGCGGCATGCGATTATCCCGGCGACTTTACGACGCCCGCAAAGAGCTTTGCCGCACGCGAAACATCGAACAAATGATCGTCGGCGGACGGATCCCCGGCTATCACAAGTATGCCGACAAAATGAAAGCGTCCGAGTATGTCGACCGGGTGATCAACAAGTCGATTTTTGATCCCGTGTTGACCGCCCAAATCGGCAACGGATTCTCGCTGCAAGGTTTACTTTCCGATTACTTGCCATCGGACACCGAAAGCTGCGGCTACGCGACGTTCTTGGAATGGCGAAACCTGGACTATGTCCCGACCGGCAAACGACGTCATCGCCGCAACGTCCGGCCCGTCCGCATCGGCGCGGTTCAGTATCAGATGCGAACCATCGCCGACTTCGACGAATTCGCTCGCCAAATCGGATACTTCGTCGACGTCGCGGGCGATTATCAATGCGATTTTTTGCTCTTTCCGGAATTGTTTTCGACCCAGCTGATGTCGATCATGCCGGCCCTGCGGCCCGGCGAAGCGGCGCGAAAACTGGCCGAATTCACGCCTCGGTTGGTGGAATTGTTCGCCGACTTGGCCGTCAAGTTCGACACGAACATCATCGGGGGTTCCCATTTCGTCGTCGAAGACGAGCGGCTGTACAACGTCGCTCTGCTGTTTCACCGCGACGGTCGGATCGACAAGCAATACAAGTTGCACATCACCCCCAGCGAACGCCGCTGGTGGGGCGTCGAAGGCGGCCCCGGCCTGGAAGTCTTCGATACCGATTGCGGAAAAGTATCGATCCAGGTTTGTTACGACTGCGAGTTTCCCGAACTCGGTCGCATGGCCGCCCGACTCGGTGCCGACATTTTTTTCGTACCTTACAACACCGACACCCGAGGCGGATACATGCGGGTCCGAACCTGTGCCGCCGCACGTTGTATCGAAAACGATGTTTACGTCGCGATCGCGGGCTGCACGGGCAATCTTCCGTTCGTCGAAAACGCAGACATCCATTACGCCCAATCCGCGATCCTGACGCCCTGCGATGTGACGTTCGCCCGCGACGGCATCGGGGCGGAAGCCAACGCGAACGTCGAGACCGTCATCACCACGATGTCGATTTGGAACTGTGCGACGGCACCGCGAACGAGGCAGCGTGACGACTGGAACGATCGTCGTACGGATCTGTACGACGTCCGGTCTTTTTAAAGGGCCAAGACGATGTCCGTCACGTACCCGACGCGGCGACGAGGGCGTTCCGGCCCCGGCTTT
>CAYVRC010000166.1:0-13464 GCA_964453205.1 uncultured Pirellulaceae bacterium
TCGTTTACTTTCCCGTTAAGATCGGTCCACTGTCAACTTTTCGTGGGCAATTCCAGTGCGCATTTGCACGCCCACACTGCACCGCCGTGCACACAACTCAATTGCGACAATGTCTCTGTTACGTGGATTGCTGTAGGTCGCTTCCCATTTTGCTTTGCGGGCAAACCGTTGTCTTTGGTCCCTCAAAACGGTCTGAACTTCAAAGCGGGTAAGTTCGTTTGAACTTGCGCCGTTTCTCAACATGGTGGGCCTACCGGACGTTGACGCTGGGCCTATTTTGTGCGGTTGGTTTTCCCGGCAAATTTGGCGAGTCGTTCTCTTTGCTTGCCCCAGTCGGGTTCGGCAACGATCGGACGGACTTCGCGATCGGTCAGTGGTGCTCGGCCGCTGGCGTAGGTCGGCAGGAAGATGATATGTTCTTGAATGTCGGGGGCCAACGTGGTGAGGTTCAGGATTTGTGTGAGCCGGGCTCGCGTGACTTCGCCGGCTCGGGCTAGACCTCAATCGGGTGTAACCGGCGATCCGCCGCGGCGATTTGGGGGGCCTGGAAATCTGGGTAAACAAAAAGCGGCCAACCTGCCATGATTCGGGTGTTACCAATCCGTTTCACTGAGGCAGGAGGCCGCTTGAGATGAACGTCGCCGATTCAAATCCCGATGGCAACCCCAGTTCCGATGACAATCAGACCGCCCAACAGATCTGCCGACAAATCGACCAGTTTGCGGAAACACTCAAATCCAAAGTCGAAGAAGCAGCTCGCTCTGGTGATTCCTTCGATTCACTCGAACGAGAGATCCACAAGATGATCCTCAGCGTCGGACGACAAGCCGTCGATCTGTTCGTAAGCCGCCGGGTTGCCCATCCGATACAGCAGGTCGCCGCCATGACCGTAGCGACCGCCCGTTGATGTCGCCGCTTGCGCGGTCGTCGTCGAGTGATCCAGGAACCATAATTCGTCCATGTAACGCGGGCTAACGACGATCTGATCCAGCGTCGCGTTGTAATCGATCGCGTTCATGTGAATCCAATCCGCATTTCCGTTCTTCGCATAGTTCAAATCGACACGCCGCGGTGACGACGCGGGGTCGCCGTGGTTGGCGATGTCGGCAGCGAAATCTTGCACCAGATGGTCCCAGAGCTGCCAACGCCAAACTTCGCGGCCGCCGGTTTTTCCGTCGGGCTCGATTTCCACGACCGTCTCGGTGTAGAACTCATCACCGGACAACTTCGCCGGATCGCGTCCCGCGGCGATCGCCTCGTCGCGAGTCTTCTTTTCACAAGCGATCAACAACACGTTGCCGCCCGGCAACACTTCGTAGTCGTGATGCTGCAGCTTCGTCTCGTCGGCATACTCAAAATCCCACAACAGGTTTCCGTCCCAGTCCACTTTTTGAATGCGCCCGGCTTGGCCGCGAAGATCAAAAGCTTTGCCCTCGGGGACTTGGGCGCTGCGCATCAGCGATCCGTTGGGGAACAGGTAAGCGTTGCTACCAGCCACGTCGAACGTCCACTGATGCACGACGCTAGCGTCCGAGTCGATCAAGTAGACAAACTTGCTGGTCAGCGGTGACACCAAAACCAATGTGTCGCTGTCTTGGGCGGCGCAATCTTTTCCGCCGGCCCAAAAGGTCAAACCAACAAGGACAATCGAGAAAACAGATTTCATGGGCTTGGGCCAGATGATACGAAAAGCGGAGGATCGGTAGGCTAGCAGTTTAGCAACCGTGTCGCTCCGTGCGCCAATGCACTCATCGCGACTTGGATTGAGTTTGTCGACGGCTACCCATGTCGGCGAAGACTTGCGAGTCGACCCCGTAGTTGATCGTCTGCACCGATCCGCCGCACATGACCACGTTCAAACCGGCCGCATGAGCCGATCCGAAGCGTTCGATGTCGTCGACACGGCCGTCATGGAGCGGTGGATGCTCGGTCCAACGACGAATGTCCGCGTCGTCACCGATGAACACGGACTGATCGTCACCGAGAGATTCACCTCCCGCATAGTGATGAACGGCCAACGCCTTTTCCCCGATCGCCATCGTGTGCGAAAGACCGTCGGTCACATCCCGGGCACGGAACGTCGATCGAACAAAACTGATTCCGCTCGCTTCAATTTCCGGCCAACGGTAGGCACCGACGGTGAACGGATCATCCGAGGTCGGGCCGGAACCCACGCGGATCTCTCGATCGCCCGCGCAGATGGCGTAGTCGGTCTTGGCGGCGTTTTTCGGCCGCGCGACATTCCGAAGCTCGACCGTTTTCAACGTGTAGGGTTTCAGTTCGCTACCCCGGCGACTCGGGCACGCCAGAATCGGCAGCGGCGTCTGCATCATCGTCAGCCGCCCGTCTTCGGTTCGCCCCAGGTCGTGAACCTGTTGCATTTCCAAAGCGGGCAACAACGGGTAAACCCAGCCGCCGGGTTGATCGACACCGACGCCCTTGTTGCCATCGGTGACCCAGCCGAACCCCCAGCCGTCACTGGGGTATTGCCCGTGCGACTGTTCGGTCATCTGCAAGGCCAGTCCCATTTGACGAAGCTGATTCATGCAAGTGGTTCGCCGCGCCGACTCGCGGGCGCTCTGGACCGCCGGAATCAACAAGCTGACCATCAACCCGATCACCGCCAACACGGCCATCAGTTCGATCAGGGTGAAGCCGGATGATTTTAGCCGATCGCGTCCCTGCTTTTGTGAGCCGCGACGGGAGGCTTTGCGACCGGCCGGGCCTGGCGCAGGCGGCGTCATCGCATCGGAACGTGCCCGGGGAGTCGCAGAGCCTCCTCCAGCGGCTAACGAATCGAGATAAGTGTTCGACCCGATCAATCCCGTTGACGGACTGAACGTCAATCTCGTCACGCTGAAATGTCTCGCATCAAGGCGCATCAATCGTTTCCTCCAATACAAAGACAAAGTGGGTATTGCCGATTCGCTCGACCGGCTCGAAATCCTGAAAGACGCTGTAAGGACTCAGCGGAAACATCAGGTGTGAAACACTGACGACGTATAAACCGGGTGATAGAGTTTTTTGAAACGGCACACGTGCCCAGGTCTCTCGCCAACTGATCCAAGCGAAATCGACCGAGTCGGCTGGCAATCGCAAGACATCCTCTTGCATCGGAGGCACGAACAGGGCGAAGTGAATGGGAAGATCCGTGTCGCCGCTTGCCTCGCGCTGGGCACGCCACTGTCGCAATCGCGGAAGATCTTGCCCCCAATCGACACTGCTTCCCAGTAAGTACCGATAACCTCCGCGTCCACCGCCGACTGATTCGTTGAAGTAGCTGATCATGTTGGGATACTGAAAAGCGACGCTGACCAAACCAGCCGCCAACAGCCCGAACATTGTGTATCGACCGGTGTTCGAGCGTGCTCTGCCAAACGCAAAACCCATCAGGACGAACGTGGCCGGCAAGCAAGGGATGAGATAGCGATAGTGCTCGTTCATCTTCGTGTGGGCGCTAACCACGACGATGGACACGGCCGCCGAGGCGACCAGCGTGGCAAGCATCGCGTCGTCGGACGAGCACTTCCTGAGATTACTGCGAACTCCGCTATCAATCCAAACCACGATCCCGATCCCCGTCAACACGATGTGCCCCAGCGGCGTCTTGATCAGCCATGCGAATCCATAGTAATCCCAACGTCCCTCGGTGCTCCACGTGCCATTTTGAAAAGCCCACCAACCGGCGGCATCGAAGTCGGCCTTCTGGCGATCCATGCCTTCGACCAACACACGCGGCAGCGGAATCCACCACGACGCCAGCGGGGTGCCGCGAAAGCGATTGCCGTATTGCGGGTCGGGTGTTCGCACCACGCCGTCGTCGGTTTCCAACAGTTCGCCGGCCATCAGTTTCGACGCAAACGACGGACGCCCCAGTTGGAATGCGGGCTGGTGCCAGCCGTAGACCGTTTGCACCGTGAACCAGCCCGCCAGCAATGCCACCGCAAACGATCCAGCCAGCCCCGCGAAAGGCATCCTCCGCAGTCCCCAAGCCACACAGGCGACCGCCCAGACCGGCACCATCACGGCCAAGCTGAATTTGGTGCAGACGGCCAAACCCATCACCAGCCCCGCGATCGCCGCCGATCCGACATCGCGCCGCCGCATCCAGTGACCGATCGCCAGCGTCGCCCAGACCACTCCCGTCGCGGCAATCACGTCGGGAGCCAAACTGGCCGCGTGCCCGATCATCATCGGGCTGATCGCCCAAGCCGACGCCGCAAAGAAACCAGCCCGCCGATCGAAGTCGACCCCGTCGCGCCGAGCCATCTTCTCCCAGCTTCGCGAAGAGCGGCCAGAGGCGAGCGGGAAACGCTTCAAACGGCGAACCGATCCATGCAAATTTGAAATTTGAAATGACCAATTTGCCATTTGCAATTCTGATTCGTCATCACCACAAAGCCCATTCTTCCGCAAAGCAGACCGCCGAACTGACCGCCTGTCGCTTCGGGAACCCGCCACCCGACCGGCCAACAAAAAACATCCCCAACACCCCAGCATCGACCAAGCCACCGAAACCAGCTTGGCCTGCTTGATTTGGGATTCGAACACGTCGCCGTAGCTGCGCATGAAAGCCGAATAGACTCGTTTCTCAGGCCGGTCGTGCGTCGGTTGCGGATCGACAGCGACAACGTTGTTTTGCCCCAGCAACACGGTTGGCAACGCCGCGGAGATTCGCAGCAAGGGCGGATTGACCGCGTAAGGCCGCAAGTCGCCCGTGTGCAAGCTATAGACTGCCGAACTGTAGTGCCGCCAATCGTCATACGGCGGACTGTGCGTCGCGGAAAAGTGCAGCGAGACGACGCCATACGCCAGCAACACGACCGCCGTCGCGCCAGACCACCGATTTTTCGGCAGGATCGTCAAGATGCGTCACTCGGCGCTTCGGTCTCCAAGGCGTCGTCGACCGGCTTCTTCTGCGAAGCCCGCTGGTGATGACTGACATGCCCATAAACGCGCACCCGTTGTCGCGCCGCGTCTTCACCTGCTTCGTCGCCACATCCCAGCACCAATTCTTGATGAAAGGAACCTCGCTGCTCGGTGGATGAATCAGTCGAG
The DNA here is from genome assembly GCA_964453205.1 of uncultured Pirellulaceae bacterium. Taxonomy (GTDB): domain Bacteria; phylum Planctomycetota; class Planctomycetia; order Pirellulales; family Pirellulaceae; genus Crateriforma. Next base: position 5,059 of record CAYVRC010000166.1, read on the forward strand.
TAAAACACTTCGATGGTTCCATCGGCATGCCACTGCTGACCTTCGGCCAAAGCAAACGTCAGGGGGCCTTCGTCATGAGATTCCAAAACGACGTCACGCGGCGCATCGACATAGTCACGAACCTGAAAACTTAACGTGCCCTTGCCAGTACGTCGCGGGTCATCCACCTCGACGCCGATCGGGTCGCCCAGCAAAATCGTGCCGATCGTCGTCTGCCGGGGCGCCAACGTGGCAACGGGGATCCCGTTGTAGCGAAAGTCCACGACAAGGGGCTCGGACGACTTCGGTTCGGTAAACAATTCGATCGTTTGTTGCGTGACCCCAGTGCCATTGGCGTGCAATTCGAACTTCATTTCCACCGACTCGCCCGGCGGCAGCAAGGTCACGTTGTCCTTGGCAGCCAAGCACGAACACGTCGTGCGAATTTGCGATATCTTGACCGGTTTGTCTTCGCGGTTGGTGACTGTGACTGTCCCCGAGCGTGTCTCGGTCAGTCGAATTTCACCGAGTTCCACTTGGTTTGCGGAAAGCCGAATGTCCGCCGCTCCGTTGCCCCAACCCGCAGCGAAATAACCGACCAACATCGCAGCGGGGATCGCAAGCACGAGCGCCGTTTGACGCGAGGGAATCCAACGACCCTGCGGCGTATCAATCCTACTCGGCCCTCTACGGGCAATGCTTCGCTTCGCTGAGAAACGGTGATACCAGCGAGGCGCGTAGACCACCGCGATCCCCAGCACCGCCAGCAATGCCAGAATGCCACTACTTTGAGGCATGTAAACGGCGTTGGCGTTGGACGCATCCGTCGCCCCCCCCCGTCCCGATCCGATAGGCATCGCCGGTGACCCACAGCATCGCGAGCGGACTGTTGTCTTGGAAGGTTTTCCATTCGTATCGGCGCAGCGCCTCGGTTTCTAATTCGATCGTCTCAAATCCCTCTTCGCCACAATGTGCCATCAACACCGCGTGATGCGGTTGCCCCTTTTCGATCGGCGGTAGAACCAAGACGACGGCAACCTGACGATGACTTTCCTGCACCCATTGCCCCAGTTTCCCGCCTGATTCAATCGGCAGCCACTTGGCGTCAACGTCCAAGCCTTTAGTTTCCAGGAAAGTCGTCAGTTCCCTGACCGTGGTGGTCGCGTCCTCACCGATGGCCTCGGTCACTTCCTCCAACGGCGCATCAATGCCAAAGCGAGTCAGTAATAGGTAGGCCACATCACGCCCACATCGCCCCACCATTTCGGTGCCCTCGCCGCTGGCGTTCCTTGTCGCGCCAGGACAGATTAAAGCGAGAGCCGTCAAAACTAATATTCTTCGAGGCATGGGATCATTCCTAGGAAACTGCAGGGAGAAAAGACACGGTCATGGCGTCAGGATGCAAAGGACGGTCGCACCCTCACATAAACGGCGAACGTGATCACGCAGATGCAAAGCATGTTGAAGGCGGTCCAGCCCCAGCGAGACAAGAACCCGCCACCGGGAGCCTGCAGGCTGAGCAGGTACTCTCGGATCAACCTTTCCTCCTCGGGCGCAAACGGCTTCACGCTGATGTCCGAGATCGTTAGGTCATCGGTTCGCGTCCCCGTTGGCGGTTCCCATGACCAGTCTCGCATCTTGGCCTCATCGATCGGCTTGCAATCGACGTATTCGAATTCATAGTCGAGATTGACTCCCCTGGACGTCCAATCGTAACGACCACTCTTCGGGACGGGATGACCGTTCGGCAATTCGACGATGCCATCGATCTTCAAGCTGGCAGAATGATCTTGATCCTCGCCGCTCGGATCATTGAACTCGAATTCAACGGGAAGACCGCTTTCATCATTGAGGATCCACGCTTGCCGAAGCCATTTGTCATTTTCACCAAGCTCGGTCATATGCCAGCGGACGCAGGTGGCGGGCTTCCCCAGCCTTTCACCTTCCTCCACAACTTCATAGGTCCAGCGGTCCATGTCTTCCTGCGTTGTCACTGCCCGATTCAGTGGGCTTGCCACAACATTGACGCCGGCAAGCAAAGTCGGCAAAAAGGTGTAAGGATCGATTTGGCGGGATTCTTCACGACTGGTTCCGTGGAACCGGACCCCGTACGACATTGCCTTGGTCTTCGAGATGTACTTTCGCTCAAACCGCGTACCCCATTTGCCATCCCACGAAACGGACTTATCGACAAGAAATGGCGCAGTCAGATGGGGTTCACCTGGGTTTTCAACCACTTGGACGTAGCGAAACTTCCTGTTGTTGGTGTCGTTCTGCGTTGGGGGGCCGAACCAGAAAGAATGATTCACCCACGTGCTTGGATACCTGGCATGTTTCAGGCGGTAGGTGATGGTATAGCCTTCCAGCTTCTCCCAACGACTTGCCACCTGTTCCGCCAATGACAATGCATCGATCTGCTCCGCCGTACATCGCCGTACTTCGCAGGCGCTGTTAAGGACCAATGCAGCTACCAGAACTGCGTTGTACGACCATCGCAAGATGTTTCGGACAATCTCTTTCATGTTGGTGATCCCAGGCAAGATTTTGAGTGCGACGGAAACTGTGGGGAAGACAGGGTGGAAACCCGATGGAGATGTGGGCGTCGGCAGTATCCAAAACACTTGGGACACAGCCATCGATATGGGGCGACACTGTAATTCAGGATGCAAAGGACGGTCGAACCTTCACATAGACGGCGAACGCAACCACGCAGATGCAAAGCACGTTGAAGCTCGTCCATCCCCAACGAGCGAAGAAGCGTTCACGGGGCGCCATTTTGCTAAGTACATACTCCCGAATTGCTCTTTCTTCTTCAGGAGCGTAAGGGATCATTCGCTGATCCGAAATTTTCAGGTCGCGGAGGATCGACCCCGACGGAAAATCGAAACTCCAGTTCTTCATCGTTGCTTCAGCGATTGCTTTGCAATCCACAAACTCAAATTCGTAGTCCACGGGGGTTCCGCGTTTCAGTTGCTCAAGGGTCCCTGCCTTTGGCAATAGTCCGACGCTTGGGATCTCTGTGACTTCCCGAACTGAAAGTGCTCTCCGGTTTTCTTTGTCCTCTCCAGATGGGTCCTCAAACAAACCTTCAACAACAATACCTGACCCATCGTCGAGCACCCATGCCTCTCGCGTATAGGGACTACTTCCTTCGCTTCGACTCGACACCCATGAAATCCTGGTGGCTGGGCGATCCAACTTCGTTCCGCGTGCGACAACTTCGTAAGTCCAGCGGTCAACCAACTCCGTCGTACTGTAGACTCGATGCAACGGACTGTCGCCGACGACCGTTCCAGCGAGCAGCATGGGAAGAAATCCGCTGCCATCGATGCGACTGTATTGACGAGCATCCGCGCCTTCGCATCCTTCGCTCATTCTCATCTCCTCAATTTCGGAGACGTATTTTCGCTCAAACCAGGATCCAAATTTTCCGTCCCAGGTTACTGAAGTGTCAATCAAAAACTCGTTGGAAATATGTGGCTCGCCAGGATTTGCAACCTCATGAACATAGTGGTATCGACGGTTGTCAGGCTCGCCTTTGACTGGTGGACCAAAGTACAAGGTTTGTCGAAACCACTCATTGCCCAAGGTCTCGCTCCGAAGGCGATATTGGAGTGCAAACCCTTCAAGACGCTCCCAGCGAGTTGCGACGTTGGTAGCCAATGTGAGTGCGTCTTTTTCTTGTGCCGACACGAGTTGGCTAGGCAGAAGTAGAAAGACCACGGACCAGGTCCAGCCGCAATGCAGCAGGCGTGCGGTTTTCATATTTCACTTTCACAGTAAATAAAGCGTAAGTGGGAAATCAAGCTGTGTCGGAGTCCAATTCGGGACTCATCGAACTTCAACATCAGTAGCAATGTGCTGGCCATGGCACGAAGAATACTTCGCCGTGTAGATAAGAGAAATCGATGGCCGGTCGAAGGTTCCGGCGGCCATCGTTTTTTAAATGCATCAACGTTCGAGCCTGCTATTCATTGCATTGCTGAACCCTTCCGCAGGCTCCGTCGAGTGCTGCGTCATCTTCCTCGCACGTGTCGGTGTTGGTGTCACAATACAGAATCGTACCAGAACAATCGCGTTGGCCTTCGCCGGCACACTTATCCGGTAATGAACCGAACGACGATCCGCAAAACTTATCAACTGCATCGTCGTAGCACTTCACTTCGCATGGCCCCAATCCCGCGCCGCAGCCGTGTCCCTCATTGCCACTTCCCACACATTCGTTGCCACCCGGCAGGACCTTGCATTCACGGTACGTACCGGGAGGCCCTCCATCCCCAATGACCAGCACGGCCTCTTGCGGCGTTAACGACGCAAGATCCTCAAAGCCCGCCGGAGCAGCCGTAACAGAGTGAAGGCACCAAGCAAGACCAAGGCCACCGACACACAACAGGGACAAACTCATTTTCGTAAATTTCATTTCTTGTTCTCAACAGGTTTGTAGTTTTCGATCTGATTTGAAATCTCGTCAGCATCCAAATCACGCCATAGGCGTCCCTCCCTCAGTTGAAGTATGGCGGGGGTTTCGACCAACAAGCAGGCGGCGATGTCGTCCGCATCCAAACGCACGAGCGCCGGAGAGGCATCGCTTGGCGATGTTCGCATCGAGTCGACCAGCCTTGGCAATTCGCCGGACTCGTGCAAACGATCGCAGGACTCGCAGCCCCGCCGTGTCAGCAGCAACACACCGCTGAAGTTTTTTGAAAGCTCGTCCTCCGACACGCAGCGGGCAATCGGCAGCCGCCGCCCGGCATACGTCTCAAAGTCGTACCAACCCCGCCCGGACCGTTGACCGCCCGTCGGCATCCAGGCATGCACCGAAGCCATCGTCACACCGCTGGCCAAAATGCCCAACAGTGGCAGCATCGCCGCGAGCCAAGAATCCGGCCGCGAACACGCGACGGCCGGCAGATCCGAAAAGCTATCGTCCCGTAGGCCCGGCCCGTAGGCCCGTAGGCAGACGAAAGCGAAAGCGGAGCAAAGGGCAAGGTTCAAGCTGAACAGAATTCGCGGGTCGATGGTCACCGCACCGAAGCATCCGCAGTTCTCTCCATGAAGATGCTGGCGAAGCCCCACCAGGAAGAAGCCCAGGAACAATCCGGACATCAACATCGACGCGTATCGCCGCAACGACGCCGAACCAACCAGGACAACCGACGCGAGAACCAACCCGGCGGTGTCGGCAGCGACCGCCACGGTGTCCGCGTGAACACTGCGAAGCTTCATCACCGCTGCCGTGGCCAGCAGGATGATCGATACGGTGCTCGCTGTCGTTCTCACCGGGTGCCCCCCGCGTCGAGTTCAACTTCGCCGGCAATTCTATTCGCACACCACGAATTCCAGATTTCCGACTCGCAATCGGCCACCGACGACGGTGACCTGATTCAATCGCACGACGTGGCCTCCTGCCTCGCACGAGTCACCTTACGCGATTCAAACTCCCACAAAGCGTGAATCCTTCAAGAAAAGCAAAAAAGTTGTTGCCCAGGGCTGCGTCCAACGGAACCGCACCGGTGCGGTCAAGCAACGAGCAGGAAATAAGTGTCGCATTTTCGTATTGGCGGCATCCTGCCGCCATGGGTACACGGCGGCAGGATGCCACCGATACGACAGTTAACGATCGTGCGTTGCTAAGCAGGTAGGCAAATGTCTCTCGGCAATATCAGCCGATGGGGCGTGGTGTTTGAAATCGGTCACTGTGTTTTTCATTTTTTAACCCCAGGAATTTTTCAACCCAAACCTGGCACCGGTCAAGAACATGCATCGGACACCGTGGGACATCCCGAACGTGCCGATACCGGGATGTTCAATCGGGGATCCATAGCCACGGAACAAAACGAGCGCAAGGTTGATCACCTGCAACCCCAACGGTTTCGCGGTTCAACCTCCGCTTGCGACGCTGTGGCTGGGCTGTTCAAAATCTGGGATTGCCGCTCGAGTTTGAATGTGCAACTCACGAAGCAAATCCGCGTCGCTCAGTAAACGGCGACGCAGCGCGGGCGGTAGGTCGTCGACCTCCGCGGTAGCCAACACCAGTTTTCGATCTTCATCGCCCATCGGCCTATCGGATTGGCTGGCCGAAAGCACTTGTTGATGCATCAAGAAAAATGTCGGGCTGTGGAGCAATCTCGACAGAATTGACGGCCCGCCTTGAGGCTGACGCCGTGCCCGCTGGTCCGAGTCCTTCATCGCCGCATCGTACCGTTTCACCACCTCGGGTATCGCGACTTCCTCAGGGATCACGAGCAGCCCGATGCGACGGGCCATCATTCCCCAAGCACGGCTTCCCAAGACCATCGCCAGCGGAATCGCCAGCACCAACCCGGCCAAGACCGGCGTGAACCAGATCAGCAGGGGACGGGCCCCTAGGTAAACCGCCGCGCTGGCGACGATCCCGAGCGCTGTGATTGCGGCGTAGTCACGCGTGGCCATGGCGAACGTCACCCCGTGTTCGCCGCGCTGCTGCGCCGACCAGCGGACCTTGCGACCACGAAGCGTCGAAACGACAAAGCGGCTATGAAGCAACGCCATCAGCGGTGACAGCAACACGGACATCAAGGTTTCCAGCAGCCCGCTGACCAGGATCGCCGCCACACCGCCGAATTGCTTCGCCCTGCCGCCGATGACATGCGACAGGACGCCGTAGGCCTTCGGAATCAAGAGCATCGCCATCGCGACGGCAAACAAAACGAACCGTCCGTCGATGTCGAACCATGTTCCCGAGGATCGCGCCGACGCGTCCAGTGCCCAGCCGCCGACACACAACAGGGTGAACAAGATCCACAACGGCGAAGCCACGTAAGCCATCACGCCGCTGGCAAAGTGCACTCGGCTGACGCTGTGAAAGCCGTCGCTAAGAATCAGTCGCGAGTGTTGCAGGTTACCCTGACACCACCGTTGATCGCGCATCGCATAATCAGTCAACGTCGTCGGGCATTCTTCGTAGCTGCCGCCCAGGTCAATCGCCAAGCGGACTTTCCAACCGCGCCGAACCATCAGCGAAGCCTCGACAAAGTCATGCGACAGGATCTCGCCACCCAGCGGCGCCTTGCCCGGCAGGACGGGCAAGTCACAGCAATCACAGAACGCGGCGACGCGGATGATCGCGTTGTGGCCCCAGTAATTTCCCTGGTCCCCGGACCAAGCGGCGAAGCCTTGGATGAAAATGGGTCCGTAAGCCTGGGTTCAATTCGCTCGACGGCGGCAACGGTGCGTTAGCCCATGACTGGCGGACACCGGAGGAATTTTCCAAAATCCCTCCAGGAGACCACCCATGGCAGAAAAACAGAAACGCAAACGACGAACCTTCGACGCCGAGTTCAAGCAGAACGCCGTTGATTTAGTCGCCAAGCAAGGATACACGCTCAAAGCCGCCTCAGACGCGTTGGACGTCGATGTCTCGACGCTTCGGGCTTGGCATCGAAAGCTCGTCTCGCCGCCAGAATCGGTCGGTGATGACGCGACGTTGGCAGAAGTCAAAGCCGAAAATGCGCGACTACGTCGGCAACTGCAGCGAGTCGAAATGGAGCGTGAAATCTTAAAAAAAGCAACGGCGTTCTTCGCGAAGGAGTCAACGTGAAGTTCGCCTGGATTCAAAAGCACCGTGACTCCTATCCGGTCGCTGCGATGTGCCGAGTTCTCGTCGTCAGCAAAAGCGGTTTTATGCTTGGGCCAAACGGACGCCCGGCCCACGTGCTCAGCGAACGGCGAAGATCCGCCAATCGGTCAGTCGTGTTTACGAGCATTCCAACGGAATTTATGGCAGTCAAAAGATCACTCAAAAGCTGGCCAACGATGACGAGCTTGAAACAGCTTGCCGCAACACGGTTGCCAAGGCGATGCGTGAAATGGGCCTGAAAAGCCGAGTGTCTCGCAAGTTCACGCCGACCACCACGACGACTGATCCGGAGAAGGTTCCAGCACCCAACCTGCTCGATCAAGTCTTCACCGCCGACGCTCCGAATCAAAAGTGGGTGACCGACATCACCTATTTACCAACGGCGGTCGGCTGGGTTTACCTTGCCGTGGTGCTCGATCTGTTCAGTCGCAAAGTGGTCGGATGGTCGATATCCTCAAGCCTCGCCACGCCGCTGGTCAGCGAAGCCCTTCGCAAGGCGATCGAGCAACGTCGGCCGACGCCTGGCGAGTTGTTGCATCACAGCGACCGAGGTTGCCAATACACCAGCGACATGTATCGAGGAACACTTCGGTCGCTCGGGATCGAGTGCTCGATGAGCCGCACGGGATGCTGCTACGACAACGCGGTGATGGAACGATTCTTCTGGTCGCTCAAGCATGAGTGGACCAAGTTCGATTCATTCGCCAACATTCAAGATGCGACGCTGAGTGTGTTCACGTACATCGAAACATTCTACAACACCGAGCGGCTTCACAGCGGGATCGGCTACGTGACACCTGCGGACCGGC